>PFXE01000032.1 GCA_002791475.1 Candidatus Zambryskibacteria bacterium CG_4_9_14_3_um_filter_40_16
AAACACAGGTTAGATAATATTTTGGAGAAACTGAGTAAAACTTTGGAGAAATTTGCCGAGAAAGGTGTATTATCTAAAGATGAAAAGGATGAGATTACTAATATTATTTATCTATTTATGGATAAATAATATTAATTAATACAATAAATTATGAAGTATAAAAAAAAGTTGAATATTTTAGCATCATCTTCCTTAATAGTTTTTGTTTTGTCCAGTTTTTTAATGAGCCCCATAAGAAGTGGTCTTTGTGGGGAAACTGATGTGAGTTGCGGAAATTTCTTGGGGGATAGTATCGGGATGCCTTTGTTTACATTTTCTTTTAGTTTCTTTGTTTTGTTTACGATACTTCGTTGGTTATCTGAACCCGTCTTCAAAACCTGGTGGAGATTTGCTAAATACTATACTGTTGTTGCCGCTGTTCTTATCACCCTATCTCCTACAATAGATGGTTCCATATTTGGCTTTGATAAAGAATTTATGTCTTGGTTTTTGGCAAGTATTTTCCTGTTAACCTCATTAATTCTTATAGCTCGAAAATGGTGGCAGATAAGAAAATCAGATTCGCATATTCTGAATAGATGATCCGGCAAGTCATTTTCCAAGCCCTCCCCTTGGGGGTTTGGAAAAGACAGAATTATTGACAGGGGAAGTGTCAAAGTGTAATTTGTGTGGTGGACTGTCTCTAGTTTCCTCAACGGGAGGTTTGTATGTGTTCGTCAGAAGACTCGCAAGGAGGCGACACCCTTACTCGTTATAGGAAAAGAAGGTTGGAGCTCATGGCCTTGTCAACAGAAGAACTTCAACTGAAGTACAACGACTTTCTTTTCACCAGATACGAAGCGATGGTTTTGGGGGTTGTGGATGGTCGCGATGAGCATTCTACCGTTCCGCCTCTTGATTCTGATGAGAATGTCATCCATGAATTACTCCGAGAGCGCAGATTGGCTCAAATGTTTTGACTGGTATTTCGTCGGCAGGCACGCCGCCGTTCGCATTTTGCGGACGGCGGCTATTTGTTTGCAAATTATTTAAATTTGTGTAGAGTCCGAATGGGAGATAGTATCCAAACAAAAACGAGGAGGCAGATATGTTCATTACAGAGCGTGATTTGGCGTGGCTTGCCGAGCATGCCGAGGGTGTGGAGATTGGCAAAAGCATATTGGGAAAATGCAAAAAGACAGGAAGCCCAATTGTTAGAGCTTTGGTAAACAGGCATGTGATGGGACGGCTCGGTTTCCAAAGAATTCTGATGGAAGAAGAAATCGTAACCCACGTGCAGTGTCTTTCCTGCCAGTCGTCCGTGGTACCACCGGAGTATGGAAGCGAAGTGGACGAAAGTTCTTTGGTTTTCGTCCCACCGGAATTTACATTCCCTTTCAAATCCGTGCCACCAGCACCAGCACAGTCAATCAATGGGGCCGCTTAGTTGCGAGAGCAACGGCGGCCCTTTCGTTTGACACGCGCAAAACATGAGTATAGTTTTGAAACTGGAAAGTTGTAAATTCACCACAACCAGCAAGGGGGTAATATGTTTCAACGCGCCATGTTCAGATACCCCCGCATTTATTTATGTGGGATTATCTTGGGGGGTTTTGTTGTGGGGGTGGCGATGTATCTTCTTCTCTTTGCATTTTTTGGCAATATCAGAAGCCAGGCGATGATTCTTACGAGCACGCTCGTTGGCGTCCTTTGGTTTCTGGAGAAGTACTGCCGATTTGCCAATGCTATCAGCGTGAAGGAAGAAGGAAGATCAAAATAGAAAATAAATCGCTTGTTGCCCCCATTCGCGCTAGCGCGAATGAGGGCATGGTTGTTATTAAAAAATGTTTGACAAAATTTGTTTATTGCGTAAACTGGTTTGTTATAGGGTCAAAGACAATCGGCGTTCCGCTACAGCGGGGCACAATCCTCAAATGAGGCAAGCCGATCGAGACACTCTGCTTGGCAGAGAAGTATCACGTCGACCTTTGTGGTCGTTTTTTGTTAGAAAAATCAATCATGGCAATAAATAGAGAAAAAAAGAAAGAAATTGTTGAAAAGGTGAAAAACTCGCTCAACGCTTCCAAGTCTATGGTTTTTGTGAATTTTCACGGGCTTACCGTAGGGGCGGTTGATGAGTTGCGCAGGGCGCTTAGAGTCGCCAAAATCGGCTATTTTGTTGCTAAGAAAAATCTCATAGGTCTGGCACTGGACGACGCAAAGATTTCAGGAGAAAGGCCGTCTTTCCCAGGAGAATTGGCTCTAGCCTATGGCGATGATTTAGTCGCGCCTGCCAGAGAAATTTATGAATTCCAAAAGAAAAATCCAGACAATATAAAAATTGTCGGAGGAATATTTGACGGTAAATATATGGACCTTGTGGCTATGAATGAAATAGCGGCCATACCGCCACTACCTATTATTCACGGCAAGTTTGTGAACATTATAAATAGCCCGATACAGCGATTCGTGATTGGCCTGTCACAAATCGCCGTGGCGAAGAGCGAATGAAGAATGAATAAAGAATGATGAGGGAAATCATAACTCTTAATTCCTGATTCATAATTCAAAAAAACAATATTAATCAATTAACATAATTATTATGAGTGATGAACAAGATGTAAAAACCGAAGGTGAAGAAAAAATTGAAGCTACCCCAGCATCCGCGCCCATAGTGGAAGAAAAAAAAGAGGTTAAAGAAGAAAAGAAAGAAGAGGTCGTTTCTAAAGATGTTGAGGTCCCCGCAAAATTTAAAAAGATTGTTGAAGAAATAGAAAAAATGTCGGTTCTTGACCTCAACGAGCTGGTGAAGGTGTTTGAGAATAAGTTTGGCGTTTCAGCTCAAGCGGTGGCGGCCGCTCCGCAAGGAGGTGTGGCTCCAGCTGAAGAGGCAAGCGGTGTGGCAAACATTGAATTAACGGACGGTGGCGCTAGTAAAATAGCGGTTATTAAAGTGGTGAAAGAGGTCTTGGGCCTCGGTCTCAAGGAGGCCAAAGATTTGGTGGATGCCGCACCTTCTATGCTTAAAGAGGGAATGAAAAAAGAAGAGGCAGAGGAATTCAAGAAGAAAATTGAGGAAGCCGGAGGTAAGGTTACTTTAAAGTAATCTTACAGTAGGTCCCGAGCGAAGCGAGGGGCAAGGAGGTAAAGTTACTCTAAAATAAACAAAGGTTTATTTTAGAGTAACTTTAAGCCGCAGCACACAAAGTCCGACCGTACCAACGGTCGGGTGCGAGCCGGGGTCGTACGCGTTTCTAGCAAGAAACGGCGTGTGACAAGTTAAGACAAAAACACCCAAAAATGAGGGTGTTTTTGTTTGTCGGGTTTCATTTTTTAAGCACAGTAAGGGAGATGACCTTATTGTTCCAAGGTGGTAATATATGAAGCATGGATACACTAAACCAACTGTTTGGAAGCACCGCAAAAGTAAAAACCATAAAACTTTTTCTGTTTAATCCCAAGGTTTCTTTTGATATAAATGATATCGCCCAAAAAACCAAAGAACCAGTTTCTAAAATCAGAAAAGAAATTTCCACTTTGCTTAAGTTAAAACTGATTAAAAAGAAAACTTTTTACAAACAAGTAGAAAAAAAGGTTCGCAAAAAGAAGGTTTTAAAACGAGTGAGGGTATCGGGGTGGCTACTGAATGAAAATTTTGGGTATACCATCCCTCTTCAAGCCTTTTTGGTAACCATGAACAATCTCGGTCCAAAGGATATTGTCAAAAAAATATCCAAAGCAGGAAGTGTGAAATTTATAGCGATAGCCGGAGCTTTCATCCAAGATGGTGAAAGCAGAGTTGACCTACTTGTCGTTGGTGACCGCTTAAAGAGGGGAATTTTAGATTCAGCGGTTAGGTCCATTGAATCTGAATTTGGCAGAGAGCTTAAATATGCCGTGTTTGAAACCTCTGATTTTGAGTACCGTTTGAACTTTTACGACAAGTTAATAAGGGACGTTCTGGAAAATCCCCACGAGAAAATATTGAATAAATTGGGCGTAACATAGTCAAATAGTGTTTGATTCTTATCCACATCAACACACTCAAAATCATAAATAATGTGATGTTATAATGATTTGTAGGTACTTTGTTAAGTATTTTTAACAGAAAGGTCAATTATAAGTGATTTAATGTGCCAAAATATAACGATTTTTAAAAATCGTTTTAAAGAAAAAATATGTTAATTCAAACATGGGGAGAAGTGTTAACCGTTTCTTTCCAAGAACTATGGGGTGGAATAATACAATTTATTCCAAGTCTCGTGGTTGCGATAATTATTTTTATTCTCGGATGGGTAGTCGGAACCATTGTGGGAAGGGGAATTAACCAACTGTTTCGGTCAGCAAGAGTTGACGAGGCGCTGAAAAAAACCGGAGCGGATGAGGTTGTGCACCGTGGTGGAATGAATCTTGATTCAGGCGCTTTTGTCGGAGGGTTGGTCAAATGGTTTATCATCGTAGTATTTTTGATAGCCGCATTTGATGTTTTAGGACTTGAACAGGTAAATGTTTTCCTTAGAACTGTAGTCCTGACTTATCTACCAAGAGTGATAGTTGCCGTTTTGGTTCTATTAGTTGGAGGTGTTTTGGGAGAAGCTATGCAGAAAGTGGTAATCACTTCTGCAAGAGCGGCTCAAATATCTTCCGCTTCAATGTTGGGAGCTTTGGCAAGGTGGGCGATTTGGATTTTCGCTTTTCTGGCTGCTCTTTTCCAACTAGGAATAGCCGCAGCATTCAGTCAGACACTATTTACGGGATTTGTTGTTGCTGTTTCTTTGGCCATAGGACTATCCTTTGGTCTTGGGGGGCAGTCAGCAGCAGCCAGCTTCATTGATAAGATGAGGCACGAAATGACGGATAATCATAAGTAAAAAATACATATTTTGACTCACAAAAACTGCCGCCCTTATATGGGGGCGGTTTTTGTTGACAGTAAATATTTATCGTTTATACTGTACGGACACTATATGTTCATAAATTCAAGACTTATTTTAAAGCGGAAGCGGTAATGTCGTAAGTTTCGTATTGCCAACGCCGCTTTATAAGCGGCATTTTTGTTCATATAGAGTTCATTGAAAATTAAATTCTTGTCACGGCGGAGGTGAAGACGGGGGTCTTTGACGCCGGAGACAGGCAGGTAAGAAAAATAACAAAAATTATTTCCATAAAGATTTGATTGTAGAATTTTTATGGAAATGTGTTGTGTGAATATTATCTCGTTACAAGCAGAAAAGGTTGTTGTTACAATGACCGCAAGTTTGTGTCGGATTGATTTCATATAACAGGATAAATTAAGTAAGCGGTTTTTAAATTTCCTAATAGGAAATTTAAGGGCGTATGGTGGATGCCTAGGTTCTAAAAGACGATGAAGGACGTAGCTTGGCTGCGATAAGCTTCGGGGAGGTGCCCAGCAACCTTTGATCCGGAGATTTCCGAATGGGGAAACCCTCTTCGCATTATGCGGAGAATGCAGGACTAGACGCCTGCAAGTGCACCCAGGGAAGTAAAACATTTCAGTACCTGGAGGAAAAGAAAACAACCCCGCTTTCGGGCGGGGAATATTTCCTTAGTAGTGGCGAGCGAAAGGGAAAGAGCCCAAACCCAGCCCTACTCTCAATGCGTGATTATTATGGTAATCGTGAATTGAGAGTAGAGCTGGGGGTTGTAAGGCAGTAACTTCGTTTTTAAAACGAGAAGAGTCAAAAAATTTTTTATTAATTGAATGTGCTGGAAAGCACAATCCTAGAGGGTAATAATCCCGTAAATGAAAATAAAAAATCTCTTTTGTTACTGTTCTTGAGTACCTCGAGACACGAATGGCTCGGGGGAATCTGCCGGAACTAACCGGTAAGGCTAAATACTTTTAGAGACCGATAGTGAACAAGTACCGTGAGGGAAAGGTGAAAAGTAGCCCGATGAGGGCGGTGAAATAGACCTGAAACCATATGTCTACAAGGAGTCGGAGCGGGCATCACATTGCGTGTGATGACAGCTGTCAGCGATCAGCCGTCAGTTATCAGGAAAATTCTGATAAGCTGAAAGCTATAAACTGAAAGCTGGACATCGTGCGTAGCGTGATGTCCGCCACGGCGTGCCTATTGAAGAATGAGCCAACGAGTTCTAGCATGCTGCGTGGTTAATCCGTTTAGGCGGAGGAGCCGTAGGGAAACCGAGTGTTAATAGCGCGCAAGTAGTATGTTAGAGACCCGAAGCCAGGTGAGCTTGCCATGAGCAGGGTGAACCCACGCGAAAGCGTGGGGGAAGCCCGAACCGTTGAGCCGTGCAATACTCTCGGATGACTTGTGGTAAGGAGTGAAAAGCTAATCGAACCTGGTAATAGCTGGTTCTCTCCGAAAGAGCTTTTGGGTTCGCGTCGCGTGTTCCCTCTAGGGGTAGAGCACTGGAAGGTTTAGACAGGGAGAAATCTCGCTAAACCTATCAAACTCCGAATACTAGAGGTTAGAGCGTGGCAGTTAGACTGCGGGGGCTAAGCTCCGTCGGTCAAAAGGGAAACAGCCCAGATCTCTATTTAAGGTCCCTAAATCATAGCTAAGTGCACTTAAGGTGGTGAAGTTTCCTCGACACTGAGGAGGTTGGCTTAGAAGCAGCCATCCTTTAAAGAAAGCGTAACAGCTCACTCAGTAAGAGACTCTGCGCCGCAGATAATCGGGGCTAAAGCTATGTACCGAAACTGAGGATTTTTGTCGTGTTCGCACGGCAGAAGTGGTAGGAGAGTATTCGTATCTGCTGTGAAGGTGAAGGGGTAACCCACACTGGAGTGATGCGAAGTAAGAATGTTGGCACAAGTAACCGCAATGGGAGTGAGAATCTCCCACGCCGAAAGAACAAGGTTTCCTTGGCGATGTAGATCAGCCAAGGGTTAGTCGGGCCTAAGGTAATGGCGAAAGCCGCAGCCGATGGACACATGGTTAATATTCCATGACCTTGATGTGTTTCGATGGAGTGACGGAGATTAGTAGTCTTTGCGATTTATTGGATTATCGTTCTTGGTCAGAGGGTGTTTCCCAGGAAAATCCGGGAGACTTAAGCCCCAAGACAGAGAAAAGTTATGCCTTCGGGTATGGCAATTAAGACGAGCAGTCTTCCAAGAAAAACTTCTAAGATTAAGCACATTGAGACCGTACCAAAAACCAACACAGGTGTTCAGCTCGAGTAGAGTAAGGCGAACGAGTGAGAAATCCCCAAGGAACTCGGCAAAAAAGCAGCCGTAACTTCGGAATAAGGCTTCCCCGTGGAATAAAGAATCGGAATGTAGGTGGTGTGTGTTGAGTCATTATTGGACTTGATTATCATATCTACCTGTCGGATTTTTTATTCCACGGGGCGCAGCTAAAGTATCTCTGGCAACTGTTTATCAAAAACACAGCTCCCTGCGAACTCGCAAGAGGATGTATAGGGGGTGACACCTGACCGATGCCAGAAGGTCAAACGTTGGGGGTCCATATGTCTTCGGATATGTGGGCTGACTGATGTAAGCCCTGGTGAATGTCGGCCGTAACTATAGACATGACCGTTGTAGTTACGTTAAAAAATCTTGCTATATGCTGGAAAACCCGCTCCATTAAAACAAAAGATGGAGAAAAAGTAACATATATTACGAGCACATGTCGATGTGTCGTGACAATATATATGTGCGGATAATCAGCAGGAAAGACTTCTGATCTAACAAAATATGTTGAAAAAAATTCCTGTTGATATAGGAAACTATATTACGGGGTTTGTAGACGGAGAAGGAAGCTTCAATGTCTCAATCAAAAAAAGGTTAGATTATAAAGAAAGTTGGAAATTGACCGCTAGTTTCAATATTTCCCAAAAGGATAGGGTTATCCTAGCTTGGATAAAACACATTTTGGGATGTGGAACACTGCGGGAGAGAAAAGACGGCGTCGTGTACTACGAAGTAACAAATATTACTTCGCTTCATGATGTCGTGGTTCCATTTTTCAGAACGTATGGGTTTCGCTCTGCGTACAAAAAAAATAATTTCAGGATTTTTTCTGAAATAGTTTCAATTATGTATTCAGGGAAACACAATACGAAAGAGGAGTTTCAGAAAGTACTGGAGTTAAGAGAAAAACTTAATCCAGGAATTGGAAGAAAACGAAAATACACATTATCCAATGTAGTAACCTCAGAAGAATCCTCAGAGACTATACGCAAGACGGTTTCAAATCAATAATTGGAGTCGACGATTTGGAAACGATGATATAGTCCGATCTTATTGGTAACAATAAGCTAACACGTGAGAAATAAATTGATAAATATTTGAATGACATCATTACACAAAAATAACTATCTATATGAACGGTCCTAAGGTAGCGAAATTCCTTGTCAGGTAAGTTCTGACGCGCACGAATGGTGTAATGACTGGAGAACTGTCTCGGGGATCTGCTCGGTGAAAATACAATACCGGTGAAGATGCCGGTTACCTGCAGTTAGACGAAAAGACCCCAGGAGCTTTACTACAACTTGATATTGAGAATATGTTTTGCATGCGTAGCATAGGTGGGAGACTTTGAAGCGGCATTTTCGGATGTTGTGGAGTCGTCAGTGAAATACCACTCTTGTCGGATGTGTTTTCTAACCCCGCCGGCAAAAACGGCGAGAAACAGTATCTGGTGGGTAGTTTGAGTGGGGCGCTCTCCTCCTAAAAAGTAACGGAGGAGTCTATTAAGGTCAGCTAGGCGCGAATGGAAACCGTGCCGATAGTGTATAGGCATAAGCTGGCTTAACTGTAAGGCGTACATGCCGAGCAGATGCGAAAGCAGAGCTAAGTGAACCGATGGTTCGCGTTAGACGCGGCCAAGGATTATCGGATAAAAGCTACCCTGGGGATAACAGGCTGGTTGCGCCTAAGCGTCCATAGCGACGGCGCAGTTCGGCACCTTAACTTTCAATGTAAAAATTGAGAAACATCGGGGTGCCTATGGGAGTAATTCCATACAAAAACAATTTGGCTTATAACGGTGAACTCCATATACAAGCGTTATATCAGTGATGATATAATTAACACAATATGGACAATACCGTGGGAAGTCTAACTCAATTACAGAAGTCATTTGTCATTGGAACCCTTTTGGGAGATGGATACATCCGTCAAGTAAAAGGGAGAAAAGACGCATTTCTTGAGATAAACCATTCAATAACTCAAAAAGAATATGTTGAATGGAAATATAAAATCTTAAAAAATCTGACGCGGAGTGGTCCAAAGTCCAGATGTGGAAATGGAACACGAATCGCTTTTAGATTTTTTACAAAACAACACCCCGAATTTACAAAAATGAGGGATTTGTTTTACAAGAATAAAAAGAAATGTATTCCTAATCTAAAATTAGATCCATTGACAGTGGCGGTATGGTATATGGATGATGGAAGTAAATGTAGCAAAGAAAATGTTTATCTTAATACCCAGCAATTTTCTAAAGAAGATCAATACAAATTATTGAGATTCTTGCGAGAAGTTGGTTTGGATGGAACTCTAAATAGGGACAAAGAGTATTATCGTATTAGATTTAAAACATCGAGTATTTCTAAATTATTTAGAATGATAAATGATTTTATCATTCCATCCATGAAATACAAAATTGAGTTATGACCCCGTAGAGACTTGACCTTAAATGGTCGGAGTATGAAGGAAAATTTCATGCTAACACGCCGAACTCCTTTTCATTTAGAGAAAAGGATGAAGATATAGTCCGATCCTTCTAGCAATAGGAGAAAAATATGACAGCGATGTCGGCTCAACTTATCCTGGGGGTGAAGAAGCTCCCA
>PFXE01000010.1:0-1509 GCA_002791475.1 Candidatus Zambryskibacteria bacterium CG_4_9_14_3_um_filter_40_16
CAGTATGGAGTGTGATTTGCTGGGGTTTCATTAACTGCCACAACCGAATCAGCATTTGTTTCTTTAAAAATTTTAATCATTTCATCAATCTGAAATGTTTGGCGAAGGGGGGAGGTGGACTGAAGCAGCATCAATGCATCAGGTTTATAATCTTCTTTGTTTATCAACCACTCATAAGCGTATTTTAATATTGTTTCCATTCCAACAGCGTCTCCTGAAATATTTGCAGGTTGAAGATATGGAGTTTCCGCACCAAAACTTTTTGCGATCTTAGCGATTTCAGTACTGTCTGTTGAAACTATTACTCTGTCTAACTTTGATTTTTTTGCAGAAATAATAGACCAAGCGATCAAAGGATTACCGCAAAAATCTTTTAGGTTTTTTAGAGGAATACTTTTTGAACCTTTACGTGCTGGTATGATTCCGATTATTTTCATTTTTTATTTTTTTAATATCCTCATCAATTAACTCGCACAATATATGGAACATCAATTCGTGCACCTCTTGTATTCTAGGGACACGTTTCGAATCTACGCACAATGTGTAATCGACGAATTTTAAAATTTTTCCACCACCTTTTCCGGTCAGAGCAATAGTTTTTACTCCAAGGTTTCTGGCTTTTTTTATGGCCATTAATACGTTTTCTGAATTCCCGCTTGTGCTTATAGCTATTAAAATATCATCTTTTTTTGAGAGCGCTTCTAGCTGTCTTGAAAAAATATATTTAAATCCATAATCATTGCCTATTGCGGTTATAGACGAGGTGTCAACGGTTAGCGCGGTTGCACGAATTGGTTTCCTCTCTTTTTCAAAATGCCCTCGCAATTCTCCGACTATATGCTGACTATCTGCTGATGAGCCACCATTTCCACATACAAATATATGCCCTCCATTTTTTATGGTTTTTTTTAAGAGATTAGCCACTTCTTTTATTTTTTGGGTATTTTTTTTAACACTAACTATTGCAGCTTCGTGTTCTTCAATTGCTTTTTTTATAATATTATCCATATTGTGTATTGAAATGATATTACATTTTTTTATCATTTTTACAAATGAAAACGGTATGCAGATAACAAAAGGGCAGACAATAGGTATTGCCTGCCCTTTGCACTTCCTCACTACATGTTGAGGATTTTACCAATACTACCACTATCGGCACAATCCCGTGCTTCAAGGAATGTGTCGAGGGGCATATCACCGAAGTTGATTGGCTCGCCATTGGTTCCGTGAAGAACTTTGGTCGCATCATCAAGCTCGAGGATGTATGACCGAAGGGCCTCGTCTGGCAGAGGATCGCCCATTTGTCCAAACACAATTCCAAAGTGTTTGGAAAGGAGGGATTGTACTTTCGGATGCCGAAACATTTCTGTTCCGGGATATGCCGTTGCAACGAACATCCTTTGGTTGATGGACGCAACTGCGTTTTCATATTCCGGAGTGCCGGAAATGAGACCACGAGTTGCTTCCTCAATCTGCCAGAGAATAAAGGCGACGCTTGTCTTCAGGTGT
>PFXE01000010.1:1586-8203 GCA_002791475.1 Candidatus Zambryskibacteria bacterium CG_4_9_14_3_um_filter_40_16
ATCAACCATTGTTTTTGGGAAATTAAAACCATTGATTTTGACTGTTCCACGCTTGAGGATAAAACCACCCTTACCCATTTCAGTCAGAACATGCTCACTCGCACTTTCTGCACCGAAACCGATGTAAATACATCCTGATTCTGCCATCGGAATGAGCCTCTCATCTGCTTCGTCGAGACGAGTGTGAGTTCCCCAGCGAAAAGGAAGTTCAGCAAATGCTTCTGGTAGGGTTTTCATTCGCCGTGTGTCAACGGCGAAGTTGTCATCAGGAAATCCGATGAAATCAACCCCATAGGTTTTGATGAGCCACTCGGCTTCAGCGCGAAGATTTTCCGCGGACCGAATTCCATAATTCCGCTCACCTTGACCCCCGCGAAAACAGAACCGACAAGCGAAGGGACACCCCCTGCTACTCACTGTGGTAAGACTTCTCTCCATGGAAAATGGAGTGGCAGAGCTGTTTTTTGCAGCAAGACCCCAAACTGGAGTGCCAATGTACCAATCAAGAACACGATTTCCGAGCACATCTTCATGAAGAAGGTCCCATGCAGCGAAGGGTAGTTCATCAAGATTGTTAGGACGGTCGCCCTTGTACATGAATACAGGCTTTCCGTTCAAGTCACCAATATAACTTCCACTACCCGTCATGGAGGAAAATGTTCCGCGACCTCTTTCTTTTGCTTTCTTCACCTCGTTTGCAAGAAGAAGAATAACATCATCTCCTTCTGAATCCGCGATGGCATCAAGTTCTGGTATCCATGAGAGAAGTGGCGTCTTAACCTCTGTTGCAAGACCTCCGCCACTCACTATAAATGAATCAGGAACAAGGCGCCTACACACCTTACCCAGATTTTCTTGCCATCTGAGAGTGGTTATCATTCCCGAAAAGGCAATGATATCTGGCTCTCCGTGCCTGTTGAAATGCGTAATAAGGAGGACCTCTGCCTCTTGCAAAGAGAGGTGCCGTCCACCCGGCAACCCACGTGCCTCTGCCTCTTTATCTTTGAGGCGATAAGCATTGAGATCTACAATTGTTGGCTCTGCTCCATACATTCGTAGTCTTGCTGCCATAAGGCCAGGACCTTGGGGTGGAGTGTTCGGAGTGGCGGTTTCTCGTAGCGGCATGTTGATGAAGACTACTTTCAGCCCTCTAAGAGCGTTCATAGAAAACTCTGCAACAAGCTCACTTGGGTGGGTTTTTCTTGCGTGCCCTCTAGGCGCATTTAATACAGTTTGGGTTGTCACTTGGCGTATTCTCCAAATTGAAGTTTTGTGTGGTAGTATGGTCGTAACTATGATCGTGACAAAGATCTAATTCTTGTGATGTTATACCATAATTACATAAAATAGTAAATGAAAAAACTTTCTTGGAATAAGATAAAACTTCTCGTTCTTGATTTTGACGGTGTTATGACCGATGGGTTTGTATATCTAAACCAAGACGGCGTGGAGACTGTTCGTTGTAGTCGTAAGGATGGTTTGGGTATAGAGTTTATACAAAAGATAGGGATAAGAGTTGTTGTGATATCCCGCGAGAAAAACAAGGTTGTAGAAGCACGTTGTAAAAAATTAAAAGTCCCATGTTTTTATGGTGTGGCTAATAAAAAAACCCTATTTGAATCCATTGTAAAAAAGTTTAAACTCTCACTACATCAAACGTGTTATGTTGGTGATGATATAATTGACATTGAATGTGTCCAAATTGCAGGGATAGGAGTGGTGGTTGGTGATGCTGAACCAAGCGTTGCAAAGCTTTCAGACTATCAGACAAAAAGAAACGGTGGGGATCATGCGGTTAGGGAGGTGTGTGATTGTATTTTGCTTGCATTAAAAAATAAAAAATCTAAATGAACACTGACTTTCGTGAAAAAAAAATATTTATTGCGGGATCTTCCGGCGGAATCGGTTATAAGACAGCGGAATTGTTTCTTAAGGGAGGTGCTTTTGTTATGTTGCATGGAAAAAATTCTAGCAAACTTTTAAAAAAGAAAAAAAATCTTCAAACACATTTTCCTAAACAGGTTTCTGGAGTAACTGCCGATATCACAACCACAAGGGGACGGAAAAAGTTGCTGGCAGAATACAAAAAGAAACACGGCAATTCACTTAAAGTTCTTGTTATTTCTGTAGGAAGTGGGAAGGTTGTAAAAACAGCTTTTATAAAAGAAAGGGAGTGGATTAAAGTTTTTGAGCAGAATTTTTTTGGAATTGTTAACCTCATCTTTGATTTCATGCCTTTGTTAAAAAAAAGCAAAGACCCCTCAATTGTAATTGTTGGTTCTATAGCGGGGATTGAGCATATAGGGGCACCAGTATCATACGCTTCAGCAAAAGCGGCCCTGCACTCATACGCAAAACATTTAAGTGTGGAGGTGGCAAAAGATGGCGTTCGTGTTAATATTGTGCATCCTGGAAATGTATATTTTGATGGCGGTCGCTGGGAGGAACTTTTAAAGGGGAATACTAAAAAAGTTAGGCAGTATATAAAAGAAAAAGTTCCCATGCGCAGGTTTGGAAAACCAAAGGATATTGCGGAGGCAATCCTTTTTCTTGCCTCTCAAAAGGCAGAATTTATTACTGGTGCCAGTCTTGTTGTGGACGGAGGTCAGCACAACTCATTTTAATTTTTACCCACAGAATGAAAAACACAATCTTTGATCTAAAAAACAGAGTGTTCGTGGTAACCGGCGCAGCCGGGCTTCTGGGTCTCAATCATGTCGAGGCAATCCTTGAAGCCAATGGTCAGGTGGCACTATTTGATATTGATCCTAAAGTTATCAAAATTACAGAAGAACTTTCAAAAAGAACAGGCGGTACGTGTATGGGTCTAGTCGTTGATATAACAAAAGAAATGGAAATCATTAGCGGGCTTCAAGCTGTTGAGAAAAAACTTGGCCCGGTGTACGGCCTTATTAATAATGCGGCTTATAACGCAAAGATGGGTGAAAAAAAAGTGAAGACAACAAGTGCGCGCTTCGAGGAATTTTCACTTGGGCAATGGGAAAACGATCTGTCGGTTAATTTAACAGGTGCTTTTTTGATGAGTAAAGTTATCGGATCAAAAATCGCGAAAAGAAAAAATGGGGGGGTAATTATAAACATCGCTTCTGATCTATCTGTTATCGCTCCGGATCAGCGAATTTACAAAAAACCAGGAGAAAAGGAAAATACTGTGGTAAAACCTGTTACTTATTCAGTTGCAAAACATGGGCTTATTGGTCTCACAAAATATTTATCAACCTATTGGGCGGATAAGGGTATTAGAGTTAATGCTTTGTCACCTGGCGGAGTTTACAACAAAGATATTGATCCTAAGTTTGTGAAAAAGCTCATCAATCTAATTCCCATGGCCCGAATGGCAATGCAAGACGAATATAAGGGAGCTATTGTTTTTCTCTGTTCTGATGCCTCATCTTACATGACAGGGAATAATTTAGTAATAGATGGTGGCCGTAGTATTTGGTAACAATGAAAATCGGTATTGTACAAGGACGGATCATTTACTCTGGGGGAACTCTTCAAAAGTTCCCTGATAAACTTTGGTTCAAAGAGTTATCCCTTGCTCATGATATTGGTTTCGATTACATAGAGTGGCTTGCTGATTCAAGCTACAATGAAGAAAATCCCGTTTGGTCAGGAAAAGACTTGGACGAGGTCTTTCTAGGTATTAAGGAAAGCGGACTCACTCCATACTCTATTTGCATCGACCATATTATGTCTCGTCCGCTTACAGACGATAATGTATATAAAAAGGAATCGAGTTATCAAGATTTGGTTTCAATTATTCAAAATGCATATAGTTTTGGAGTAAAAAAATTTATTCTGCCTATTCTTGAAAGTGCTTCTGTTCGAAAGAGTGAAAGAAAAATTAGCGATTTAAAACTAATTTTGCTAAAAATCATAAAGGAAATGGAGAACAAAGATGTTATTTTTTGTTTAGAGACAGACCTTTCAGCACAAGAACACCTTATGTTACTTTCAAACCTTCCGATGAATATCGGAGTTTGTTATGACACCGGTAATCGAACTTTTTTGGGGTATACCCCAAAGGACGAAATCCCGATTATGGCAGAACGTATATTTCATGTTCATGTGAAAGATAAATCCGCAAATGGAAAAAATGTTATGCTTGGAACTGGTACGGTTAATTTTAAAGAAACTTTCTCTGTGCTTCATGGCGTCGGGTATAGTGGCTCTTTTACCCTTGAAACCTCTAGGGATACGGATGAAAAAAGAGCTGCTAAGACAAACCTAGCTTTTGCTTTGGAATATTTAAAAGCCTCTGGTTTTTAGCGTTTGACTCTTAATTATTGAGACTATAATAATACGACAGGTTGACAAAATGTTTTTATGACTGTAGTTTGGTATCGGATATAGTTCCATCACATTTTTGCCCAAAGGGGGAATATATGTCGTCTGTTCGCATCGGAGAGTTCAAGGTGGGGTCAAGCGGTTCTCCACCTTTCGTTGTTGCCGAAATCGGCATCAATCACAACGGGTCTGTTGAGATTGCCAAAAGGCTGATTGAGGAGGCTCATCGGGCCGGCTGTATTGCCGTGAAGTTTCAGAAGCGGACGGTGAATGTGGTCTACACCGCTGACGAGCTTGCTCGTCAGCGACAGGTTCCACCCCAGACGAACATCATGCAGAATGCTGTTGCTCGCGGCGTGCTTTCCGACGAAGCTGTTCACAGGCTTACCAGGTCAAACTTTGAGGACACGGTTAATGGTGATCTCAAATATGCTCTGGAATTTTCTCAGGGGGAGTATGAAGAGATTTCTCGTTACTGCAAGGAGCTTGGTATTCTCTGGTTCGCTTCACCATGGGATGAGGGGTCGGTGGACTTCTTGGAGCGGTTCAATCCGCCGTGCTACAAGGTTGCTTCTGCCTGTATTACTGACAGAGGCCTCTTGCAATGTCTCAGGGAAACCAAACGACCAATCATTCTCTCCACTGGGATGAGTCTTCACTCCGAGGTTGCTTGGGCGGTTGAGATGGTTGGTAGGGAAAATCTAATTCTCCTTCATACCGTTTCAACATATCCGACCAAGGACGAAGGAGAGCTTAATGTTCTTGTTATGGCTACTCTACGAGGGTGGTTCCCCGGTGTTCCAGTCGGCTACAGTGGTCACGAAACTGACCTTCTGCCTTCAATTGTTGCCGCAGCGACTGGGGCGGTTATGATTGAGAGGCACTTCACGCTCAACCGCAGTATGTGGGGTTCTGATCAGCAGGCCTCCATTACCTTCGCGGAGATGCGCGAGCTTGTTGAAAGTGTTTCCCGTATTCCAGCCATTCTTGGTTCGGGAGAGAAGGTTGTCAGTCCGGCAGAGCTTGAGGTTCAACGCAAGCTTCGCAGGAAGTACATTTATTGATACGCAAGTGTCAATGGCGCGCAGAAAATGCGCGCCTTTCGTTATTTAATTTAGCAAGCAGAGGTTAGCTCAAAGAAGATGTAATTATTTTATATATATAGTTTCAGTAGCTCTTTCTCTTGCAAATCTTTTTGCCAAAACATAACTTAATATTGCGGTCATATATTTTGATATTAGTATGCCCCAAATTATTCCCACAATTCCAAATTGATAGAAAAGTACAAGCATTAAGACAATTTGAGAAGTGCTACCAAAGGTGGTAAGTATATACTGTTCTTTAACCGCTTTTTGGGTGGTTAGCACCAGACCGGATAAGTTGCCAATTAGTAAGAATATTAGGGCATACCAGCGAGTTAATGAAACTGAATCTGTATATGTAGGAAATAATATTTTAAAAATAACAGGCGCGAGAATTACATACAATACAATAATCGGTATTAAAATAACCAGACTTAAAAGAAACCGCCCGCGTATCATACCGACAGCTTCTTTGGCATTTCTCTGTGAAATTTTAGGAGTTATTAAAAATACGAGACTAGAAGCCAAACCCTTCACTTGCTGTGGAATAGCGGTTGCAAAAGTGTAGATTGCCACTTCAGCTGCTCCCAAGAAGTGGAAAATAAAAATTTTATCAACATAGGAGGCTATATTATTTAAAACATTTTGTAAGCTTAGGTGTTTGCTAAATTTAATAATACCCGGTTCGACCATGGTTTTCTCTTCTTCTGTAATAGATTGATATATTTTTTTAAAAAATATTGCATCCAACACAAACTGCGTAGATAAATTTATGGCTACTAGCAAAAGGACACTATCTGTAAAAAATAGTCCAATGGCGGTTGCAAATATTGCAGCAATATCTACTGTTCCTCTATATATCGCACCTTGTCTAAAATTTCTCTTTCCGTTCGTATATGATTCATACACACCAAACGTTCTAATTGCTGGAAACAGAAACGCAACAATCACCATCCCATATCCCAGAGTTTGGTTATTGTTTGCAAGATAATAGATGGCTACGCTAATAGCTATCGCAAACACAAGTGAATTCCACCTGGCGAGAATTTTTACAGCTAATATAAAAGTTCCAGGAAAACCTCTTGCCACAGATTGTAATATCGCAGAAGATATACCCGTAAGAGAAAAAGTAGAGATTAGACCAGCCAAAGACAGTATGTATTTATAGTTACCATACACCTCTTTTGGGATTAAACGAGCAAACAAAAGAGCAAGTCCAAAAGA
>PFXE01000013.1 GCA_002791475.1 Candidatus Zambryskibacteria bacterium CG_4_9_14_3_um_filter_40_16
GTCGTCATAGTAACCACCTTCGTTTAGATTTGCTATTTGCGCCGTTCCTGTTTTCGCGGCAATGCTATAATTTTCTATTTTCACCGTTCCTCCCAATAGAGCGGTGTCCACTACCTTTACAAGCATTCTGCTTATTTCTTCCGAGGTTTCACTTTTAAGTATTTGTGTTGGTGGTGGAAAAGAAATTTCTTTTGAACCGCCGATTTTATAATTTATTTTTTTTGCTAAATGAGGAGTGACAAGGAAACCACCATTTCCAAGTGATGCCAGGGCTCTAACCGTTTCTATGGGCGTCATAGCTATACCTTGCCCAAATGACGCGGTTGCGTATTCAATGTTCCTTGGACTCTCCAGGTTGTCCGCCAAACCTTGAGTTTCGTTAGGTAAATCTATTCCTGTTTTTTGATTTATGCCGTAATTCAACATATATTCCGCGAACTTTTTGTTTCCTATTTTACCTGCAACATACGCCGCTCCGGTATTGAGAGATTGGCTCAAAACCTCTTGCATATCCACAAGCCCTCTTCCCTTTCCATCAAAGTTTGAAATGGTTTTTCTGTCCAAAGTCAGAAATCCAGCGTCAAAATACGTGGTTTGAGCAGTAACGGCTCCGCTATCAAGCCCTGCCGCCATCGTAAGAGGTTTGATGATGGAGCCCATTTCAAAAACATTTTCCACCAACGGATTTGAGAATATTTTTGGATTTTCCACATCTTGAAAATTGTTAGGGTCAAAATTTGGATATATTGATAATGCTAGAATCTCTCCGTTTTTTGGATTCATGATTATCCCTCCGGTAAAATCGGACTGCCAGCTGTCATCTACTTTCTTTATCTGTGACTCAAGGAAAGATTGCACGGAGGGTTCAATTGTAGTAACAATCTCCCCTTCCAAAGTATTATCAAATGACAAAGTGTCTTTGATGTTTGAGAATATTTCCGCGAAAAAATTAACAAAAACACTATTACTGTTACGATTTAAATTATTTTCGTAATATCTTTCAAGGCCGTATCTGCCACCATATTCATCTCCTTTAAAAGCGAGCAAGCCCAAAGCATGAGACGCCATAGAACCGCCCGGATAGAATCTCCATCTTTCCTTATACAAAGTTACACCCGTTATATCCAAGGTTTTGATTTTTTCCGCATCATCAGAAGAGACTCTGTGCGCCACTTCCTCATACGGGTCATCTTTCTTTGAAACACTTTCGTCAAATGATGCTTTGTCCACCGGTATTACGGAATTTAATCGCTCGTACACCGACTCGGGGTCTTTGATTTGTTTAGGATTAAGAGCAACTATAAACCCTATCTTTAAGGTGGCGGCGGAGACAAGACCGCCGTCCTTGCTTTGAAAATAAATACTTCCACGATCAAAAAAATCGTAATTTGACTGCAAATACTGACGGTCCGCTTTGTTTTTGTACTTATCCCCCTCTACAATTTGCAGAGTATATAGTCTAAAAAATAAAACAGAGGCAAACACTAACACCAGCGCGGAGATTGCTCTAATTCTTCTTACCGCTTTTTCTTTGCTCATTTATCAATTCTATACTATTGCCTTTGACCACTAGGAGATAATACGGCGACCGAAGACTTTCTGGATACATATTTGGTTTCTTTGGCCACCACAAAACCCATACTTTCCGCTGTCTCAAAATTTATCGAATTGTTTAAGGAAATGTATTTAAATTCTAACTCTCCAATACGTGCCGAGATTACGGCAAGTTCTTTTTCAATATTCTGTCTATGCACAATATTACGAACCGTACGATTAATCGCGTAAAAATAGAAAAGGAGCGAAAACATCACTATTGTAAATAATGACAATACTATAATTCTTGGATTTTGTTGTATAAGTGCTTTTGTTTTCATTTAGTTTTTTCTAAAATCCTCATTTTTGCGCTTCGTGCTCTTGGGTTTTCTTCTGTCTCTTCCCTAGAAGCAATAATTGGTTTTTTTGTAATAATAGTTGCCATCTCATTCTTTGCTTTTTCTTTATAAAAATTTTTCACTATTCTGTCCTCCAAACTGTGGAATGATATAACGACTATTCTCCCTTTATTTACAAGTCTGCCAAACGCCCCCTCTAAACCTTCATTTAATACCCTCAACTCATCATTTACGGCTATTCTTATGGCTTGAAATGTTTTGGTGGCGGGATTAATTTTCTTACCCCCCTTATATGCCACAACTCCCTCCACGAGCTCCTTTAGTTCACCACTGGTTTCAATTTTTTTCCATTTCCTTCTTTCAACTATCGCTTTGGCTATTTTTTTAGCCCGACTTTCTTCACCATATTCATAGAGAATTTTTATTATTTCATCCTCTTTCCAATAGTTGACTATCTCGTAAGCGGTCAGGATTTCTTTTTCGGACGGCTTTTCAAATGTCATAAGAAGCGGTTCGTCTCGCCTGAAAGAAAAACCCCTTCCAGATTCTTCAAGTTGGTTAGACGACATCCCGAGATCAAACAAAACCTTGTTCGCCCTCAATCCTTTTTCTTCAAGAATTTGCGCGATATTACAAAATGAGTTTTCTACAAAGATGATGTTTGCTTCGATTTTGGAAAATCTTTCTTTGCTTCTTTTGATGGCGTCCGAGTCTCGGTCTATTCCTACTATTAAAACCCTCTTTCCAAAAGATTCTGCGATAGCCAGACTGTGCCCACCATTTCCCAATGTAGCATCAACAAACACGTCTCCTTCGTGAATATCCAAACCTCTTATTGATTCTTGTAAAAGAACTGGAGTGTGCGTCATATTTCCCGAGAGCTGATAGCCCTACACTGAAAGCTAATCAAAACACCCCTATTTCGCCAAGCTTCTCGGCCATAGCATCCGCATTCTTTTCTATGCGAGTTTTATACTCTGACCAATTTTTTTCATCCCAAATCTCAATTCGATCATAAACTCCGGCAAAAACTACTTTGCCTTTGAGATTTGCGAACTTGCGAAGAAACTCTGGGATAAGAATTCTTCCTATTGAATCCACATCCGCCAGAACCGCACCGGCAAGCATAAACCTTCCGAAAGCTCTTGTATCAGGTTGTCCCATAGACAATGAGCCAAGCTTGCTTGCCATCACCTCCCAAACTTTAAGTGGATACAGGAGAAGACTTGTATCAAGGCCGTGCGTCACCACTACTTTTTTACCTAGGTCTTTACGAAATTTCGATGGCAGCGAAACTCGTTTTTTATCATCAAAAGTGTGTGTGTATTCGCCTATAAATACCATTGGTGTCTTTTCCTAAAAGTTTTTAATCCGGTAAAACATTCTGTGTGCATCAAATTGTTTCACCCACCTTTTCCCACCTAACTAAAAGTGTAGAACACTTATACCCACTTAGTGAAACATCTTATCCACACATTTAGTGAACCAAGGTTCACTAAATAAAATTTGAAATGAAGAAATCATTAATAAAATTAACCAGAAAAAACAAAAACCACATACTACGATGTGTGGTAATAAAACAAGTTCTGTCGCCATCCCCGCGGCAAGTCGCTGGAGTATTCAAAGCCGATCTCCAATAAAAAACAAAAAAATGAATCTACAGCTTTTGTGTCCTAATCTTCTTTTCTGGGCCTCATTGTTGGGAACAAAATAACTTCTTTAATGTTTTTAGAATCGGTAAGAAGCATCGCTAGACGGTCAATCCCTATTCCAATTCCACCATTAGGAGGCATCCCGTACTCCATTGCTTCAAGGTACTCTTTGTCGGAGGGAGAAATTTCCATTTCTCCAGTTTTTCCTTTTTTGTCTTCTTCTAAGTATCTTTCTTTTTGGTCTATTGGGTTATTGGTTTCTGAAAACGCATTTACTAGCTCCATTCCACCAACGACAAGTTGAAAGCGGTCTATGAGACTCGGGTCTTCTTCCTTTCTCTTTGCGAAAGGATTCATAGCAACGGGATAATCTATTACAAAAGTTGGATTTATAAATTTGGATCTGGCTGTCTTTTTGTATATATTGTCCAAAATTTTTTCAAGACCGTCTTCTTTTTCAACCTTTATTCCAAGCTGTTCCGCTTTAATTCTCGCATCTTCCCTTTTTATGGATTGTGGCTCGTTCATAAGGGCTTGACGACGCAAAATATCGTAAAACTTCACCACAGTAAACTTTTTACCAAAATCTATCTCTTTGCCGTCATAATTTATTTTCATTTTGCCAAATAGTTTTTTGACTACAAATTTAAAAAGTTCCTCAATAAACTCCATCTGACTTTGAGCATCGGCGTATGACTCGTTGGATTCAAGCATTGTAAATTCCGGATTGTGCATGGTGTCTATCCCTTCATTTCTAAATCTCCTTCCGAGTTCATATACTTTGTTGAATCCCCCAACCAAAAGCTCTTTGAGATAGAGTTCTTGAGCTATTGGTAAATAAAAGTCCGCATCCAAGGCTCGGTGATGGGTTGTAAACGGGCGTGCGCTGGCACCACCGGCAAGAGGTTGGAGCTGGGGTAATTCCACTTCAATAAATCCTTTGCTACTATAAAAACTCCTAATTTCATTAATCATTTTCACCCGTAGCAGAAAGCGTTCTCTCACATCTTGGTTCATTAAAGTATCCAGATACCGTCTGCGGAACCTTTCTTCAACATCTTGCAATCCGTGCCATTTTTCGGGTAGTGGACGAAGTGATTTTGCAAGCATCCGCCAAGAAGAAACTTGGAGTGTCTTTTCCTTTCTTTTTGTTAAAAAGAGTTTGCCTTCAATCTCCACAAAATCTCCTATATCTACCGTGTTTTGAAATAAACTGAATGATTCGTCATCAATTTTTTCACCCTTTTTTACCAATGCTTGAAATTTACCCGTACCGTCGTAAAAATTAAAAAATATTATTGCACCCTGCGGTCTAAGAGCGATAACGCGCCCCGCCAAAATTAACCGTTTTTTTGATTTTGATAGTTTGGTAAAATTTTTTACCACATTTACAACCTCGTTATTTGCCAAAGTTGAAACAGGATAAGGATTGATACCTTTTTCTTGAAGAATTTTGAGCTTCTCCAATCTATTATTTCTTATATCGTCTATTGAGGACACTGGGTGTTTTGCAATTTTCAGTATGCCGTCTTCGTTTGAAGCAAACTTAAAAATTATTTAATGCTTATAATCTTATACGACATTGTACCATTTGGAGTTTTAAACGAAAATGATTCGCCTTTCTTTTTACCAAGCAAGGCGGCGCCCAAGGGAGATTTAACTGAAATTTTACCAACAGTGAAGTCCGCTTCCTCGGAGCCGACAATACTGAAAACTTTTTTTTCTTTTTCGTTATCGCGCTGTACCGTTACCACAGAAGCAATCGTAACAGAGTCTGTGTCGTGAGAAGAAACGATTGTCGCTGACTTAACAATGTTTTCCAATTTCTGAATTCTGTCCTCCAAACTCGCTTGCCTGTCTCTCGCTTCATGATATTCAGCGTTTTCCGACAGATCGCCCAGAGATTTGGCATATTCCAAATTCTCCGCCACCTCCTTTCTTTTAACGGTTTTGAGTTCTTTTAATTCAAGTTCAAACTCATTATATTTTTCCTTCGTTAGGTATTCGTTTTCTTCAATCATGTGTTTATTTTGGGACTCAATATATAGCAAAACGATAAAATGTCAATGAAAAATTGGAGCGGAATTGACAATTTTATAAATGATTGCTTTGGCTCATTTTTGTTATTCTAAATATTGTGGGGTATTGATTTTCATCCAGTCAAAGAGCTGGCGAATTACAAATGTAGCACCTATCGTATTGCTACTGCTTCCACTTTCCATCACCACAGCAAAAGCGTAACGAGGGTTTTTGTACGGAAAATATCCAATACTCCATGAATTTACAAAATTCTTTGCCACGCCCAGTTCAGCTGTTCCCGTTTTAGCGGCAATTTCCAGTCCTTGTATATTAAGACCGGAAGCCGTACCTTCCGTGACTGCCAATCTCATACCCTCTCTAATAATCTGCAAATTATCGCCATCAAACGGCAATTTGTTATATTCTATTTCTTCGTCTTTTTCCAGTTGGCGAACAGTTGGCGCTAAAAGATACCCACCGTTTGCAATTGAGGCCACAGCTCTTACGGACTGTATAACGGTAATTTGGAAACCATATTGCCCTATAGATGAATTATATGTATCACCGAGTCTCCAATTGCCGTCTTCAAAAGTTTTTTCTTTCCATTCTGGATTTGGCACATTACCCACCACCTCTCCTTCAATATCAATTCCCGTTTCAAAACCAAAACCAAAAGTTTTGATATAGTCGTTAATTTTGCTTATTCCCAATCCCTGCTGATCTTCAAAACCACCCCCCACCGCATAAAAATAAACATCTGAAGAAACAGCCAGAGCATGCCTGAGATCTACCCAACCGTGCGCTTTCCAGTCCTTAAAAATAGAGCTTTTTGTTCTGTCGTACGGATTTGGGATAGAAATAGAACCGGTGCTAAGAATTTGCTTCAGAGGATTTATAATGTTTTCCTCCAACACCCCTGTCGCGATAAACGGTTTAATTATTGAGCCAGGCGTATAAAGACCGGAAACAGCACGATTAATAAACGGGTTGTTCTTATCTTCAATAAAACCATTTATGGCTGTTTTGTCTTTGCCTTGGGTTAATATTTCTGAACTAAACTCCGGATAGCTTGTTAAAGACAATAACTCCCCTGTTTTAATATCCATTATTGCGCCCGCTCCACCACGGAAACCACGGTCTTGGGCTGTTTGTTTTATAAAATTAAAAAATTTTTCATTTAACTTACTATCAACGGCTAATTTTACATTTTTTCCATCTTTCGGTGGGTCAAGAACGCTTTCCGATTGCAAATTACCCAAAGCATCAATTTCTATAATCTTAAGACCATTTCTTCCTGACAAATGCTCGTCGTAGCTGGATTCCACACCGCTTTTGCCGTGGTACTTATCATCGTAATAAAAACCGCTACTATCCAAAGATGGGTATTTGATATACCCAACGAGATGTGAAAGCCCTTCGGTGTTCGCATAATGCCTAAGAGAAAAATCTCCGTCCGGATTAAGACCATTGTAAGCAAGTTGTTCCCCATTCCGGTCAAGCACGAGACCACGATTGGCAAAAATTACCGTATGTTTAAGACTATTATTTTCACTCTTAATCCCAAAGGAATCACCGTTTGTAACTTGCAAAGCCCATAATTTCCCCAAAAAGACAAAGCCAACCAACAAAAATGTAATACTTACAAAAAGAAAAGTTCTTTGCGACAGTGGTTTTTCCATCCGTCCCTCAAATTGATTTGTATCAAAGTGCGGTAAATTGCTTGAATCAAGAAAGATTTCATCGGGGTCAATTTCACTACCCCTGGAGGTTTCCAGAGACAGTATCTTCATAAATTTCTTTTTCCATAACCTATGCATAAATAATCTCAAAATGAAAACCTTGTTTTAATTGAATAAGAAAGCAAAAACAAGATAACTGCAAAAATAGAAAATATATTGGACAAAACAAAAGACCCGCCACTATTCCCATACAAGCTGTCCATCGCAAGAGCTGGTATAAAAATCTCGTAAAAAGACCTAAAGAGGAAAAGGCCTAAAATAACCAAAATTGAAGACAGCCACCACGGCAAAACAAAAACCGCCAACAGAACAACCAGGTCATATATTATTCTAAAAATTATATCTTTTTTCATTTCTTTTCTACTTCTACCCATTGCAATGAAAACATCTTGATTGGAACCGAAAGGAGTAATCTTTTGAAAGAATCGGATTCCTTTTCATTAACCTTATCAACTCTAGCTATTACACTGCTTCTCATTGATGGGACGACAAAAATATCTCCTGCAATCACATCGGTAGCCCTTGGGACAGTGAGTTCAAAATTCGCTCCGCCCTTTCCGCGCAGTGGAAAAGATAAACCGTTTCTCAAAATTTCCGCATCCGTTACAACCCCCGCACTTGAAAATAAACCGACCTTGGCACCGCTTCCAAGAAGTTCGTCTATTTTACCAATTAGGACACCTTGGCTGTACACTCTTGCTCCAATATAAACACCCTCTTTTTTGCCAATATCCAAAACCAAAGTGTCATATGGCGTTTGCGGGGGTTTGGCCAAAACTCTGTATAATACCCTGTCAGTAGTACTGGCTTCGGTGAAAAACTTATCCATATTAGCTCTCTCGGCAAAACCGGTTTCCAAAAGAAGGATTTTGCCTTGAAGCTCGTTTATCCTTTTTTTCAAACTCTCATTTTCATTAATAAGAATGTTTTGTGAAGAAAAAAAATCAAACGGTTTTGG
Source organism: Candidatus Zambryskibacteria bacterium CG_4_9_14_3_um_filter_40_16 (assembly GCA_002791475.1). Lineage (GTDB taxonomy): Bacteria > Patescibacteriota > Minisyncoccia > Phycocordibacterales > Zambryskibacteraceae > UM-FILTER-40-16. The sequence goes on from PFXE01000013.1 coordinate 8,261, forward strand.
AAAAAACTCATTTGTATAATTCTTTGCGACCCAAAACGGTTTTGCGATTGAAGAAAAAATTGTAAAAAAAAAGTTTGGAAAAAAAAGATGAGACAGAACTAAAACAAGAACAAACCCCGCGCTAAAAATAAACGGCGCCTTAATTGCCTTGTTTTTGTTATCATTACTTTTTAGGAGGTAATTCGTCTTCATTAGCGATTAAAACATCATAAAATTCTTCCATATTTTCAAGAATTATACCGGCGCCTCTAGCAACGGCAGAAAGCGGGTCCGCCGCAATATGAACTGGTATTTTTATTTCCTCTTCCAAAAGTTGTGCCAGACCCTGTATCAACGCTCCACCGCCTGAAAGATGCATTCCTCTGTGCATTATATCAGACAAAACTTCGGGCGGGGTGGTTTCCAACACCTCCTTCGTGGCCTCGACCAAACTTGCGATAGATTGTGCTATGCTTTCTCTAATATCAGAATCGGTAATAATGACTTCTCTCGGAAGACCCGTTACAAGGTCTCTTCCTTTAACAGATGCTTCCAAAGGCACTTCGGTAGATAGAACTGAGCCAATGGCCATTTTTATTTCTTCAGCTGTTTTTTCCCCTATCAGAATTTTGAATTCGCTTCTGATGTAGGAAATTATATCTTCGTTCAACTGGTCTCCGGCAATCCTTAAGTTTTTTGACCTTACGACTCCGCCCAACGAGATGACCGCTATGTCAGATGTACCACCCCCCATATCAAGAACCATAGAGCCCACGGGGTCTTTTACGGGCAACCTGATACCTATTGCGGCGGCCATTGGTTCTTCTACGATATGTACCTCTCCTGCTCCGGCATTTTTTGTCGCATCCCTTACCGCTCTAATTTCAACATTAGTGATTCCTGACGGTACTCCCACCACAACCCTTGGTCCAAGGAGTTTTTTGTTATTTTTTTGAGCCCTATTTATCAAATAAGTTATCAATTCTTCTGTGACTTCAAAATCTGAAATAACGCCATCAACCAAAGGCCTAACGGCGACAATGTGTCCTGGGGTGCGCCCCAGCATTTGCTTCGCTTCGTTTCCAACAGCGACCACTCTTCCTGTTTTTTGGTTTATTGCTACCACAGACGGCTCGTTGACCACTATCCCCTTGCCACGCAAATAAACAAGCGTATTGGCGGTTCCCAAATCAATTCCAATGTCGTTGGACAACAACCTCCTTATTTTTTCAAAATTACGCTTCATTATAAAAATTAAAATAGTTTAGAAAAACCTTCAGACAAGACTTTGTTCTTTTCCACCAAAACACTTTTCCCTGATTTTCTTTCTTTTACCTCAATTTTGCCTTCTGATTCTGTTTTCTTGCTTATTATTAAACTATAAGGAATACCGATGAGCTCCGCATCGGCAAACTTTTCTCCCGCTCTTAAATCTCGGTCATCATAGAGGACTTCAAACTTTTTAGATAATTTTTCATAGAAACTGTCCGCTTCCGCTCGTATTTCTCCGTCTTTTGAGTCCACTATTATCAAGTGCGCTTCAAACGGAGCTATGGACGCTGGCCAGAGCAAACCCTTCTCATCCGACAAGACCTCAACCACCGCGCCCATAACCCTGCCCAAACCGATACCATAACTTCCCATAATCACAGGGACATCTTTTCCTTCTTCATTTTTAAAATTAAGACCCAACCCTTCTGAAAATTTTGTTCCAAGACTAAAAATGTTTCCAACCTCTATTGCCTTTAGTTCTTTCAGATTGGATTTCTCTAATTTTAAATTTTCTATGACATCATCGGAGTAAACTTCTTTGTTTATCGCGATACCGGTTTTCTCATCAAGATAAATGGTATCCTCTCCCGCTTCTGTCAATGTTTGAAATTCGTGGGAATATTTGCTAAAGCTCCCGCCGGAAGAAAAGGTTATAAATGTTTTTTCTCCCAGTCCCAGTCTTTCAAAAATTTTAAAATACGATTTTTTTGATTTTTCGTAGAAATCTTGGTGCTCTTTTTCATCCCTTGAAAAAGAGTATAAATCCTTCATCAGAAATTCTCTGCCTCTTAAAATGCCACTTTTTGAGCGTAATTCGTTGCGAAACTTAGTCTGAAATTGGTATATGTAAAGGGGCAAATCTCTATAAGAATTGACATATTCCAAAAGAATCCTGGTTAGCGGCTCTTCGTGGGTCGTTGCCAAACCAAGCTCTGTTTGGTTTTTAAGTTTTGTTTTAAACCAGTTGTCCAACAAACTATCATCCCATCTGTTCGTTTTTTCCCATATTTCTTTTTCTTGAAGCGCTGTCATTGAAATCTCTTGCCCTCCTAGTGCGTTCATTTCTTCACGGATTATTCCCTCAATTTTGTTTAGAACTCTCAAGCCAAGAGGTAAATAAGAATAAACGCCCGCCATTTCCTTGTGTATAAAACCTGCTCGTATGAGAAGCTCCGCGTTTTTGGCGGTCTCATCTTTGGGAGAATGGCGTCTTGTTTTGCTGAAAAGTTGAGATTGTTTCATATTGTTTAAAGCCAACTGGATTGGCATTAAGTTATGGAAATATTAGCGTACTGGAGCGTTTTGGGCAAATTAACCCAATTCTATCCAAACACAGCAACAGTAAAACAAAACTAAAAAAAAGGGGCGTGGAATCCGTCACCAACATTAGCACCCACTCTTTCATTCTTTATTATTTAGCAGAACCCAGCTCCCCCGCTATCTCTTCTATTACAACCAACGACTCTTTATCACAGCGGTCAAGGAAATCTTTTTCGGTTTCTATTCTGCGCTGAAAAATGTTGTTGAATTTACTTGAAAAATCATCAATCCACTTTGCCGCTTTTTCGTTTTCATTGTGTTCAATACCATAATAATGCATCAAACCAACTTGAATAAAATTCTTCAGTTTCATAATCCTTACCGCGTCTTCTCCCGATTCATATCTTGAAGCTGTTTCTATTCCCATAAATTTTAAAATGTTATTAGAATAACTTTATTATATCGTTAAAGGTCACAATTACCATAAGAAGTATGAGAAGAGCAAATCCAATAGTGTTTAAGATGTTTGCAATTTTGGGTTTTATTGGAGAACCCTTTATCGCTTCAATGATTACAAACAAGATTCTTCCTCCATCCAAGGCGGGTATGGGAATAAGATTTATAACGGCTAAGTTTATGGATATAAACGCCGTGAAAGAAAGAATAAAAATGAAACCAAGTTGGGACACATCTCCAACCAAACCCACAATTCCCACAGGTCCCGCTACTTGAGAAAAATCAGCCTGTCCAGTAACTGCTTGCTTAAGAAAATCAAACAACCCTACAGTTATAGCAACCGTTAAGTTGGCGGTAGTTTGCGCTCCTTCAACAAGGGCTTTGTGAATGGGAAGTTTTAAAATACCTATCATATCCAAGGACACACCTATTGCCTTTCTGCCGGTTACCACGCCATCTTGGGGCACGACACTGGAAGTCAGAACCTCTTTACCGCGAATGTGTTCAACTGTAATTTTTTTATCACCGTTTGCTTCAATAAAATTTGATACCGATTGGGCAGTAACATCAGTGAGCGTATTATTGTCAGATGAAATTTTAGAGATAGAGTCGCCGGCTTTTATTCCCGCGATTTCGGCGGGTGACCCCACGGCTACCGTAGTGACAACAACCTTGGGATCGGCTACCTGGTCTTGCGCTTCCGTAACGGGAGTCGGTAAACCAAAAATAAATCCCGCTGAAATCAAGAGCCATGCAAAAATAACGTTGAATATGACTCCGGCCGATAGCACCCACACTTGAATGATTTTGGATTTGTGAATAAGGCTCCTTTCTTTTTCTGGACCGGAAATTGATTCCGCATCGGGGTTTTCTCCTAGAATTTTAACAAAACCGCCGAATGGAATGGCGTTTATGGAATACAGGGTTTCTCCTTTTTGTTTACCCCATATTCTTGGAGGAAAACCTATACCGAACTCTCTAACCTTTATTCCGGATTTTTTGGCTACCAAAAAATGTCCGAGCTCATGGACTAGCACCAAAACCGCCAAAATTATGATAAATAATATAACTGACATTAATTTAATATATCTTTTTCTTTTCTTTCTGATAATTCGTCAATTGCTCTATTTGCATCATCTACCAATCTCTGCATATCTTCTTTCAAACGAAATTTCTCATCTTCGTCTATCTCCGCGTTTTTTTCTCTTTTTTGGATGTCTTCCCATATTTTTTCCCGCTCTTTTCTGACTGAAACTCTCGCCTCTTCCTGTTTTTGTTTGAGTACTTTAATCAGGGTTTCTCTCCTTTCGCTTGTAAGTTCCGGAAAGTGAACTCGCAAACCCCTCTCATCGGAAGACAGAGAGAGACCCAACTCTGAATCATTTATGGCTTTTTCTATAGCTTTAAGTTGACCCATATCCCACGGCACAATCCTTATGCTCCTTGCGTCTTCAACCGTCACGCTCGCTATTTGGTTAATATGCATTCTTGAACCATATGATTCTACAGAAACGGCATCCAGAATAGAAGGACTCGCCCTTCCTGTACGAATAGAAGAAAACTCGTGTTTTAGCCAAGTTTCAACATCCGCCAACTTTTGTTTGAAATCAGAAAAATTGTAAACCATCATCACTTATTTTATCAGAGAAAAATGTTTAGGCAATCAAAGCTTAAAAAGTAAAATAACCGTTATTATCAAAATAATTTGAAACAAAGAACCAAGAAATTGTTTGTCGTCTATTTTGATAGATGAGTGCATAAAATTATGAAGTTTTTGAATAGAGGTTAGGGGTTCTTTCTTAATTTTATAATATAGAAACTGAAGCCCGTCTGGTAAAATACTTCCAGCTACTCCCCACAAAACAGGGTCCGATAAACCTCTCCACAAACCTTGAGTTGTAGAAAAATCAAAAGTACTAAAAAAATGTAGAGCGAGAAACAGTCCAAGAAAAAGGTCCGGCAAAAATTTAAATGAATCAAAAATAAAATCCCTTCCCAGTACAATATTACCGTCAAGAGCATCACCAGTAGTTGATTCTTTGCATGATGATAGAGAATATTCCCAATGAGGAATTGCGTCTAAGATATAGTGGCTTGCCAAACCAACAGCAAAAGCGCCTATGGGGTCTGCACCTATAATTTTTGCCAACGCACCACCTACTACCGCATGTGTTGTAAATACCATTTGCTTATTCTAGATACTTGGAACGATTCCCGCAATATGCTCAAGTATGAGCTTGACTGACGGAGAACGGTCTTTGAGATAATCTCTGGATTTCATTATCTCTTCAAGAACAAAGGCATCACTGCTTCCGATATTGGAAAAATTGGTTTTTTTATAGAAATATTCTTCCAGTTGGTTTAAGAAATTAATAGCCTCTGATTTGTTTTTGCCTTCTATTATTTGGTTCAAAAACTTAATTCTGTTCTCCATTGTGCTGTACAAAAATTCTTTTATTGATATTACTTCGCTCGTCTTTTGGTTATCAGAAATAACAAAAAGTCTTGATGCTAGAGTTGGTAACAAAATATCCAAGGAGGGAAAAATTAAGAAAAGGTGCGTGGAAACCGAAGGCTCTTCCAAAAGCTTTAGTAATGAATTTTGAGCTTCATTTGTAATGAATTTGAATGAAACAATCATAATCTTTTTTTCAAATACCGGTTTGATGGTAGAAAAACCTTTCAAGAATTTACTTTCATCTATTCCGAGTGTTTCATAACTTCTAATCCAGACATCCGAATTACCGTGAGTTGAAATTCCAAGAGAATCTTCAACAAAAGAAATCAGTTCGGGAAGTGTTTCTTCACCACCCCCGTTAATTCCATACGCGTGATGAAGTGACTCTGGTTTTATAAGCAATGATAGATTCATATTCTAAAATACTATTAAGAATGGTGGCTAAAAGCAGTTTCTATCTTTTTGCAATAATACTTTTCTTATAAGTATCCAAGTGCTCTAAAGCAATGCCGGTACCGCGAACAACGCAATATAACGGGTCTT
>PFXE01000033.1 GCA_002791475.1 Candidatus Zambryskibacteria bacterium CG_4_9_14_3_um_filter_40_16
TGGATAGCTCAGTTGGTAGAGCATTCGCCTGAAGAGCGAAGGGTCGGCAGTTCGAACCTGCCTCCAAGCACAAAATATGTTTTTTGCTGGTTATGATGGTTGAGTTCTGGTCTTAAGAGCGAAGGGTGAGAAGCGAGTGCTCGAAGCTTCGCAAGGTCGGAGCCCCGTTATGGTGGGGCGAGAGGGGCTCGCGGAAATTTTCAGCAGAAAATTATCCGTGAGGGCAGTTCGAACCTGCCTCCAAGCACAAAAGTTTGAGTTTTTGTATTAATCTTCCGTATTAAAAATTAAAAGGCGAAAATTTTAATTTAAGAACCTTTGACTTTTACTTTAGTCTCCTTGTTTTTATCTAATTTTGGAAGTTTGAGAATCAAAAGACCGTATTTTTCTACAGCCTCGGCTCCATCAATATCAATCTCTTTTGGTAACATTATTGTTCTAGAAAACGCTCCCCAATAAAGTTCTTTGTGGAAATAATTTTCAGACGATATTGTCCTGTCTTCTTCGCGTTTACCGCGAACGGTTACCATCTCTCTGGTAATAGAAACATCCAAATCTTCTGGTTTTACTCCAGCAACCATTGTTTTGATAACAATCTCACCAGGAGTTTCATATACATCTACGGTAAGCTGTCCCTCTTCCGCCTCTTCTTGTATCCAATCACTCTTCTTGTTTTGAATATTCCTTGGTTGTGTGGCGGGTTCTTCTTCAAAATCATCATCGTCGTCAACACGCACTGCTCCCGTTAGGCGTTCAAAAAACGATCTTTTGTCTTTAAACATAGTTGTTATATTTTGTTTACCGGATATATCTTTTTTACTCTCTCAAATAATAACATGAGAATTACAATCGCAATCCACACAAAACCGAATGTAACGAATGTATTCGAATGTGTTTCCTTAATTATAAATAAATTAAAGACCGTATGCAACGCAATAGCAAACACTATACCCATTGCGAGATAAGCTCTTCTGACGGCTTTTCTTTTAAAGAATGAAATAGCCAAAGCTACTCCTATTGTCGCCGAAGATATGGTGTGAAGAAGCGACGCACCAACAAACCGCAAATTTCCAACCAAAACGCTCTCCAAAATGTTTCCATTTACGAGGGGTCCAAGAATAAATAGAGCGTTTTCCAATGCGGCAAAACCAAGTGCCGCGGTAAGCATATAAATAATCGGGTCAATCGGCTCATCAACCTCTTTTTTTCGCAATGCGGCAAAATATGCCGCGGCGTATTTGAAAGTTTCTTCCAAGATTGCCCATATCAGGAAAGTATTAAATTGAGAATTTTGTTGAAATGTAATTTTTTGTAGCGGGATTACCAAAGGCACAGCAAGCATTCCGAAAAAAAAAGTTAGCATTATAAGGCCTCTCGGTTCCGGTCTTTTTCTGTCTTCTCTAAGCCAAAACAAAAGCCACACAATAGCGGGTATTATTCCTCCGACCAGAGCAAAAAAAATGGCTTCAGATTTTATGATCATATTTTTTATTAGCCCAAGATTCAACAATAATCATTTTTTTATTTTTAATGGGAACCATTGACCATATTTCTTCGGTGACGAATGGCATAAAAGGGTGCAGGGCGCGAAGTGATCGTTCCAATATATGAAATATTGTCCATTGTGCTGAAGCCTTCTCTTCGGCTGTTCCATTCCATATTTTTTCTTTACTCTTTTCTATTATTATATCAGCAAAGGAATGCCAGAAATAATGATAAAGTTTTTCCGCCGCCATATAGAATTTGAAATTATCCATATCATCAGTAATATCATCTATGATTTTTTCAAATTCCTCCACATACTCCCTGTCTTCCGTGGAGAGTGTCACTTTGTTTGAATAATCAATCTCTTCGGAGTTTGTTAAGACAAATCTGCTGACATTCCAAATTTTGTTTGCAAAATGTTTGTATGCTTTAAATTTGTCAGTTGATATTTTACTGTCATTGCCGGGACTTGTTCCTATTACCATGGCCATCCTCATTGCATCCGCTCCAAACTGTTTTATCATTTCTGCAGGGTCAATGTTGTTTCCTAAAGATTTAGATATTTTTCTATTTTTTTCGTCGCGTACTAAACCGTGGAGGTAGACTGTCCTAAACGGCACATCTCCAATCAGAAACTGGCTCATGAGGATCATTCTAGCTACCCAGAAGAAAAGGATGTCATAAGCTGTTTCAAGAACATTAGTGGGGTGATAATTTTTAAAATCCTCAGTTTTTTCTGGCCACCCAAGAGTTGAAAAAGACCAAAGGCCAGATGAGAACCATGTATCAAGTGTGTCTTCAAACTGTTTCCAGCCAGACCCCTCTGGTTTAATCTTGCTAACCTTAAAAAAATCTGTACTGTCATCCGTTGGAGCGGGATACTTGTACCAGACAGGAAGCTGGTGTCCGTACCAAATTTGTCTTGAAATACTCCAATCTCTCAAATTATCTATCCAATTTAAATAAATTTTTTCAAACCTTTCTGGTAAAATTTTAATTTTTCCGCTTGTTACAGATTCACGCATCAGCTCTTTTAGTGTTTTACCGCCTCTTTCTTTTATAGGTTTATTTACATTTACAAAAAATTGATGGCGCTTAGGGAGTTCTTCTATGATTCCGCCAGACCTTTGTGCTTTAGGTTTGTTTTGGTCAACAACCTCTTCTTTTTCAAGAAGGGAATTGTCTTTTAGGTACTGAACCACTATCTCTCTTGCTTCTAAAATTTTTTTTCCTTTAAGAGAACCCGCTTTTTCATTCATGCGACCGAGTTCGTCTATAATCTGGACACTTTCAAGGTTGTGCCTACTGGCTATATCCTCGTCTATTTTGCTATGAGCTGGAGTTACCCCAAGAGCGCCAGTACCAAAATCTGGCTCTACTGATGGGTCGGCGATTATTTTTATGTTCAACTCTGTATCGACAAAGTTTATTTTAAATGTCTTACCAATGAACTGTCGATATCTTTCATCATCCGGATGGACAGCGACAGCTGTATCACCAACTTTTGTTTCTGGCCTTGTGGACGATATTGGTAATGGAAAGTCTTTTGAATACCGAAATGTGTAAAGTGGAGTTTTTACTGACTCGTATTCTATTTCATCATCTGATACTACAGTCTGACCTTTTACATCCCAATTGACAATCTTTCCTTTCCCCATATAAATAAGTTCACTCTCATACATTTTTATAAAAGCTTCTGTGACCGCTGTTTTTCTTTCGTTATCAAGGGTGTAAGCAGCTCTGGACCAATCCAAGGATGCTCCCATAGTTCTCATTTGCTCTATGATTACTTTCTGGTTACTCAAGGCATAGTCGTTCACCAACTCAACAAACTCGTCTCTTTTTTCTGTGAAATCTCTTTTAGATATCTTTTTTTCTTTTATAAACCTGGTTTCTGTTGCTATAGAAGCGTGATCCGTTCCAGGGATCCAAAGTGTTTTTTTACCCCTCATTCTCTCAAAGCGAATTATGATATCTTGTACCGCCAACATCAAAGCTGATCCCATATGTAATATTCCCGTGACATTTGGAGGTGGAAGAACCATAGAAAAAGCCTCTTTGTGTCTTTCGGGTAATTTGTCAGGATTAAAATAACCGCTTTCTTCCCATTGTTTATAAATCCTGGCTTCTGTTTCTTTGGGATTGTATGGTTTTAACAGCTTTTCATTCATATTTCTGGCGGTTGTTATTTGTTTTCTTCAACATCATATCATAGGGCTATAAAGAATCACGGGTAAATTCTCGCATAGTCCAAGCTATTTTAGTTCACTAAACACATAACCGAAAGCAGATTTTCATAAAGACAATCTAAAGGACAAAATTTGTTACAGACAAATTTTTTCTTCGTAATTTGTTTTTGAGTTTCAAATATTTTTAATGTCCTTTATGGCGACAAATAAAGGACATTAAATACTACTGCCTGTCGCATTGTTTGTTGTTCAAGACAAAGACAAAGTCCCGCTTGCCCTAATATTGTTGTTTTTCCTAATCTTGTTGCTTTTTGAACGAATAAATCCAGCGACAGCTATCATTACGCTGTTGTCTGTTGATAGATTTTTTTCCGGTATAAAAAGAGATATCTCAGGATAAGAGTTGGCGAGTTTTTCAAACGATTTTCTTAAATGGACATTTGATATCACTCCTCCGGACACGACCAAGCTTTTAGGTTTAAATTCTTCAATGGCCTTTTTGGTTTTTTTTATTAAAGTCTCGGTGACCGCGTTTTCAAATTCAAAAGCAATTTCTTCCTTAACCCTCTTTGTTGTATTTTTTTCTTTCTTTAGAGTATAGAGAACAGCGGTTTTCAAACCGGAAAAAGAGAAGTCATAATTGGCGGTGTTAAGCATCGGTCTTGGTAATGAATATTTAGAAACTTTTTTTGTTTTTCTTATTTTTTCCGCAAGTTTGGCTATGTGTGGTCCGCCCGGGTACGGAAGAGAGAGCATTCTGGCCACTTTGTCGTACGCTTCTCCTACAGCATCGTCTCTGGTTTCTCCGATGATTTTGTATTGCAAAATTTTCTTTGAAAGTACGAGTTCTGTGTGTCCGCCGGAAATCAAAAGAGCAAGTGCCGGAAATCTAAAAAATTTTGGACCATTAAACAACACAGAAACAAAATGTCCCTCCATATGGTTGATTGGAGTGACGGACACATTCCAAAGTACGCCTAGAGCGCGAGCAAAGTTTACCCCCACCCATAGGGCCGGCTCAAGTCCCGGTCCGTTTGTTACCGCGATCAAGTCTATTTTTGCTTTTTTAACACTTTTCCCAAATTTAATCAAAAAATCCGCTAATTCCGGCTCTCTAACAAGAATTTTTCTAACCCCCACTTCTGAATTTTTAGAAATTTTAGAGGTTCTTTTTTTATATAATCCTGCCTCTTGTAGGGCAACCTTAAAGAGGAGGGGAATATTTTTTATGTGTTCTCTTTTTGCCAAGTTGGGGTAAACCCCTCCGTATTTTGCGTGCAATTTGGCTTGTGAGAAAAGAGCATTTCCCAAGAGTTTGAAGCTTGGTTTTTTTTGTGACCCTTTGGCTTCTACTATACTTACCGCTGTTTCATCACAGCTTGTCTCTATGCTCAAAATTACCATTTGGTCATTCTACACGGCTGTAGTAAGTTTTCCACCTGTTCTTTGTTGCTAGCAGACCTTTTGTATAGGGGGTTCTCATCTGGTTTTCCTCATAAAAGAAGCCAAAAAACTCAAATACCCCAAAATTTTCGTTTGCACAATCTATTTTTTTGTTTCCTTCTTTTTTCTCCCCAGTTTTTTATTATGGGTATGAGCTCATCTATATTAAAATGAACTAACGATTATAAACTTAACCTCTAAGCTCATATGAAAACAAAATCCACCGTTAGCAAATCGGTTCTGTCATCAATAAAGAAACGAGACGGGTCAGTTGTGTCTTTTGACAAAGAAAAAATTGCTATCGCGGTGGAAAAAGCCATGAGAAGCTCGGGAGAGTTTGAAGAAGGAGCTCCGGAAAAAGTCGCAAGCGCGGTTGCGAAGAGACTGATCGCACAAAAGAAAAAAAATACAAACTTTATTCCCACAGTTGAGGGAGTTCAAGATGAAGTTGAAATGCAATTAATGTTGCTTGAGTTTCCAGCCACTGCAAAAGCATACATTCTTTACAGAGCGGAGCGAACAAAAACAAGAAAACAAAAAGGAGAAGTGCCGGAGCATGTGCGAAAGCTTGCGTCCGACAGTAAAAAATATTTTAAAAATAATCTTCTTGGAGAATTTGTTTATTTGCGAAGTTATGCTCGCTGGATAAAAGATGAAAACAGAAGAGAGACTTGGACAGAGACGGTTGACCGATATGTTTCATTTATGAAAGAAAATCTTGAAGACAAACTTTCTGAAAAAGAATACGATGAATTGCGCGAAGCAATCTTGAAGCAAGAAGTTATGCCTTCAATGCGATTGATGCAGTTTTCGGGCGAGCCCGCCAGGCGATGCAACACATGCGCATACAATTGCAGTTTTATTGCGCCATCCAAGCTCGGAGATTTCGCGGAAATTATGTATTTGTCTATGCAAGGTTGCGGAGTTGGTTTTTCTGTTGAGAGTCAAAATATAGAACAGTTGCCACAAATAAAAAGACAAACAAAAAAGAAATTACCCACCCATGTTATTTTAGATTCCAAAGAAGGGTGGAGCGACGCTCTAACTCTTGGTTTTAAAACTTGGTATTCTGGAAACGATATTGATTTTGATTATTCGCAAATCCGTCCAGCTGGCGCCCGTCTCAAAACTATGGGTGGCAGAGCGTCCGGTCCCGAACCACTAAGGATACTTTTGAATTTTGTTCGTGAAAAAGTTCTCTATCGCCAAGGTCGCAGATTGAGGCCGATAGACGCACACGATATTATATGCCGAATAGGAGAGTGTGTGGTTTCAGGAGGAGTTCGCAGAACCGCTATGATTAGCTTGTCTGATTTGGATGATGTGGAAATGAGAGACGCCAAGAAAGGTCAATTTTTTACTACAGAACCGTATCGCTCGGTTGCCAACAACTCTGCCGTTTATAATGAAGAACCTTCAAGCCAGGAGCTTATGGATGAGTGGGTAGCGCTGATGAAAAGCGGGTCGGGGGAAAGGGGAATTTTCAACAAAGGGTCGTTGGCAAAAAATCTTCCGGAACGACGTCTCAAATATTTTAAGAAAGCGGGATTTCTAACCAATGATGGAGTGATAAATGGACCTATCGGCACCAATCCTTGCGCGGAAATTAATTTGCAATCAAAACAGTTTTGTAATCTGTCAGAAATTATCGCAAGAGCGGAAGATACTCACGAAAGTTTGTTGAGAAAGGCTAGATTGGCATCAATTCTAGGCACATATCAATCCACCCTTACAAAATTCAACTACATTTCAAAAGACTGGAAAAAACACTGCGAGGAGGAACGCTTGCTCGGAGTTTCTATTACGGGACAATGGGATAATGATGTTGTACGAAAGCCGGAAACCTTGAGAGCTCTGCGTGATGTCGCGATTGAAACAAATGAAATTTACGCCAAGCGTTTTGGCGTCCCTCCATCAACAGCAGTAACAGCAGTTAAACCTTCGGGAACGGTTTCGCAGACATTTAATTGCTCTTCCGGCATACATCCAAGACATTCCAAGTATTATATAAGGCGTGTTCGCATATCTGCCACCGACTCTCTTTTCAATATGCTCAAGGACCAAGGAATTTCTTATTATCCGGAAGTGGGACAGTCAATAGATAGTGCAAGTACTTACGTTTTAGAATTCCCGGTTAAGTCACCTTCTGGTTCAGTATTCAAGGATGACATCTCTGCTTTGGAACAACTTGAGTACTGGAAGACGGTAAAGCTTAATTTCACGGAGCATAATCCATCCGCAACAATTTCCGTAGGAGAAGACGAGTGGATAAGTGTTGTGGATTGGATACAAAAAAATTGGGAAATTGTTGGAGGGTTGTCATTCTTACCCAGATACGACCATGTGTACAGTCTTGCTCCTTACGAAGCCATAGATCAAAAAAGATATGAGGATATGGTGGCAAGTTTTCCTATCATAGATTATTCCAAGCTTGTAACTTATGAACTGACTGATGAAACCGAGCACAAAAAAGAGCTCGCTTGCGCTGGTGGTCTATGCGATGTGGATATGGTAGTCCCGACTGATTCCGCGGTTTCAAAATCATAATTTTTAAATATCTATTATTCGCCACACAGCGCACCTCAAGCAGAGCCCGATTTTGCGCTCACTTCCGACCAAGTTTCTGAATGTGACCATACGTACGGGGAGTCGGCTGGCTGTATCCCGCTACTGCGGGATCATCCAGCCCACCCTCGCACCGTCGTGCTCCGGGCTTCGACTCATCTCTCCCAGAGATTCATGTGCCAACAAAAAGCCCCGCACAAGGCAGGGCTTTTTGT
>PFXE01000035.1 GCA_002791475.1 Candidatus Zambryskibacteria bacterium CG_4_9_14_3_um_filter_40_16
AATTTTGAAAAATTATAAAGGAAATCAACATATAATTTTTGACGGAGCAGCTCGCTCGCTTATTGAAGCGGAAATGTTGGATACTGCTCTTAGATTTTTAAATTTCAAAGATTCGGTGGTAATTTTTCTGAATGTTTCCAGAGAATGGTCAAAAAAACATCTTATGTCCAGAGGGCGGTTTGATGATTTGGATATCTCAAAATTAGAAAAGCGTCTTGATTGGTTTGATGAGGATGTGGTTCCGTCCATAGAATATTATCGCAATAACCCATCCTATTTATTTTTTGAAATAGATGGAGAGCAAAGAATTGAAAAAGTGCATGCTGATATTATGGTGAAAGTAAAAGATTTATTTCTATGATTTTTAAAAAAACAGAAGAAGAAGTTGAACTTCTAAAGGAGGGCGGACAAAGACTTGCTCTCATATTGGATATTTTGGCGAAAAATACAAAACCAGGCATAAGTACCAACGAGCTTAACGAAATAGCCGTTTCTCTAATAAAAGAGAGAGGGGACACTTCGGCTTTTCTTCACTATAAACCAGAGGGTGCGAAAAGAAAGTACCCGGCCGCGCTTTGCGTCTCAATAAACGATGAAATTGTCCACGGCGTATCCAATGAATCGCCCGCAATTATTAAAGACGGAGATGTGGTAAGTATTGACCTAGGTTTGACACACAAAGGGCTTATCACGGACTCCGCCATAACAGTAGGTGTTGGCAATATAAGCAAAGAGGATAGTAAGTTAATAAAGGTTACCCAAGAAGCGCTCTCGGCGGGTATAAAAAACGCAAAGGCGGGAGGAAATGTCGGAGACATAGGGTATGCGATAGAAGCAGTTGCAAATAGGAACGGTTTTAAGGTGGTGGAAGGGTTGTGTGGGCATGGTGTGGGCTATAAAGTACACGAAGACCCGTATGTGCCCAATTATGGGACACTAGGGGACGGGATAGTGCTCGAGGAGGGAATGGTGATAGCAATAGAGCCAATGCTCACAAACGGTACCGGCAAGATAATTTTGGGTAAAGATGGATTTACCTTTAAAACAAAAGACAAAACAAGATCCGCGCATTTTGAACACACTGTCGCCATTAGAAAAAACGGTCCAGTTATTTTAACCAAACTGAAATAGTATATTAATTTACAAAAGTTTTGTTATAATTTTCTTTCTTACAAATATTAATAAACAAAATGGAACACCCCAAAATAGAGAAAACGCTGACGATAATAAAGCCGGACGGAGTACAGAGGTCTCTTATCGGTGAAATTATAAAAAGATATGAAAGAATTGGTTTAAAACTCGTGGCTGTTAAAATGGTTGTACCCTCCGAAGAAATGATAGAAGAGCACTATACTCTTGATAAAACCTGGAAAGAACGCACCGGCAGAAAAACAATTGAAAGTTATTTAAACAAAGGACTCAAGCCACCTTCCGAAGACCCTCTTGTGCTTGGAGAATCAATAATCACATCTCTAAAAAAATATATGACGGCTGGTCCCGTGGTGGTGATGGTTTGGCAGGGAGCCAATGCCGTTGCGGTGGTTAGAAAAATTACTGGCAGTACCGAACCTCTGACTTCTGATGTCGGAACAATCAGAGGAGACTTGATGTTGGATTCTTATTTTCTGGCTGATAATGATAAAAGGTCTGTAAGAAATATCGTTCATGTATCCGGTTCGGTGGATGAAGCTAAAAATGAAATCAATCACTGGTTTCAAGAAGAAGATTTGATCAAATACCAACTTGTTGGAGAAAAAATTCTTTACGATGTAAATATTGACGGAATTTTAGAGTAATCATTCCTTGAAAAAACTAGAAAGTTTTAGAAAATCTTTTTTTGTTGTCCCGTCATATTTTTTTCTAGAAAAAAATATAAAAAACTTTTTGAGGGTCAAAAAACACAAAAAACTAAAGCTTTTTTGGTCTCCCATCTTCCTCTATCCTTGCAAACGTTTTATAATGTTTTTTGTGCTTGTGGATGGAGTATAATGTTAGTAGGGTTATTTGGCATATTATCTAGATTAAATCATTTTTAGGGAAACCAATATAATTTTGTTTCGATGAGCGCTTCGGCATTCTGACGGATAAAATTGAGGATTCCCACCTAGTATTTCACTAGGGCAATATGACCAAGTAACCCGAATGGAAAAACGCACGCAAGTGCGTTTTTCCATTATACGCACGCCTGTTCTAATACAGGCAAGAGGATATAATATTAAAATCAAATGGGAAAAAATATTTTTTTGTTACCCGCTCTAATAATCTCTGTTGTTGTTCTGGCGCTCCATCTACTTGCTTTAGAGTATTTTCTTTACTGGACACATGGATGGTTTGATTTGCTTATTCACGCGCTTGCAGGAGCAATGATAGGGTTTATTTCAGTTTGGGTGTTGTCACGCTCTAAATCAATTTTTTTCGTAAAACCCTTTAAGTTTTTTTTAATTATATTTATAACAACCTCACTTATTAGTATTTCCTGGGAAATATTTGAATTTATTTTTGGTTTGACATTTACTTCTTTAAATTATGTTCAAGACACAATCCTTGATATAGTTATGACTGTTTTGGGTGGTATGACAGTGTTTTTGTATTTAGTTTTCATATCAAAATTCTTCTTAAAAGAAAAACCAAATGCCGAGTGAAGCAAAAGAATGGTCAGTAATTTTTTGGAGTGGGGTAAATACCGTTACGGGTGCGAATTTTATGCTGGAAGGTCAAAATGTGCGGATACTTATAGATTGCGGAATGGTTCAGGGCGGTTCCGATTCAGAGAAAGAAAACAACAAATCATTCCCATATGATCCCTCTTCCATAGACCATCTTTTTGTTACTCATGCGCATATGGACCATGTTGGAAGGATTCCAAAGCTTGTCAAAGACGGTTTCCACGGCAAAATTTATTCTACCCCCGAAACCAAAAGTCTGGCGAAACTCATGCTTGCCAATGCGGCCGGCATACAAGAAAGCCAATCAAAAGAACGCGGAGCCCCTCCTATTTTTGACAAACAGGACGTTGATAAATCCTTTGTGTTTTGGGAGACGATTGACTACCACCAGGAAAAATTAATAAACCAAAGTTTTTCCGTAAGAGTGTTGGATGCCGGTCATATACTTGGTTCTTCAATGTATGAGTTTGTTTGTAAAAAAGAAGACGGCAAGAGTTTTAAAATAGTTTTTACCGGAGATGTGGGCAATTCGCCTTCCATTCTCCTTAGGGATACAGAGCCGATTACGGGCACGGATTATTTGGTAATGGAAAGCGTTTATGGAGACAGGAATCACGAACCAAAAGAGTTCAGAGATAGAAAGTTTAAAGAAGTGGTGATTGATTCAATAAAGAATAAAGGCACTCTACTCATCCCGGCCTTTTCTCTTGAGAGAGCGCAAACCATTCTTTACGAGTTAAACAAATTGATTGAAAGCGCAGTTATACCCAAGATTCCCGTTTTTCTTGATTCACCCCTGGCAATAGAATTAACAACAATATACGAAAGTATAACCTCCTTATATAACGAAAAAGTTCGTTCCGAAATTTCAAAAGGGGACGATATTTTTGATTTCCCCAGATTGAAAGAAACCGCCCGTTCCTGGGAATCAAGAAAAATATTTAAAACTCCGAACCCAAAAATAATAATTGCGGGATCAGGTATGTCTACTGCCGGCAGAGTCCTTTCTCATGAAAAATATGTTTTACCGGATAAAAATTCAACACTGCTTTTGGTCGGATACCAAGCTCCCGGTACGCTGGGGCGCGAAATTCAAAGTGGGGCCAAAGAAGTTATGATTGGTGATGAGATAACTAAAGTTAATGCGCAGATAATAACGATAGACGGATATTCCGCGCACAAAGATAGTGACCATTTGGTGGAGTTTGTCGGAGAATCTTCCTCATCAATCAAGGGGGTGTTTATTGTGATGGGAGAACCGAAATCGGCGCGTTTTCTGGCACAGCGCTTGAGAGATGATGTCGGGGTAAAAGCCGTTACTCCAGAACCCGCCAAAACATACCCCCTATCCTAACCCTTCTTCATTACTTGCTCTCCAAGTTTGTTGAATACTTCAATATTATCTTGTGAAAGTTCTGATAGGATTTTTCTATCCAGATTGATTTTATTTTTTTTCAAAGCTCCAATAAATTTGCTGTATGAAAACCCCAAAGGACTAAGAGCGGCATTAATCCTGACATTCCAAAGGCGACGAAAATCTCCCTTCTTGTCTTTTCTGTGCGCAAAGGCGTAGGTGCCCGCGTGTACCAAGGCCTCGTTCGCCGCCCTTTCTTTTTTACTTCTGCCAAAACGGTATCCCTTGGCTTGTTTTAGAATATTCCTTCTGCTTTTAAGGGCATTTAAGCCCTTTTTTACTCTTGTCATTACATTAGTTCAATAAGTTTAATAAATTCCGCTTCGCTCATAAGTTGTATAAGTTTTTTACTGGTCATAACTTATCCAACTTATTCAACTTTTACAACTTCCTAACTTTCTATATGTTAGCTAAAAAACGACTTTTGTTTTTGTTAGAAAATTTTAGAGACACCCCTCTTTTTTTGGCCAGCTGTTTACCGCGACGCTCCTTAGCATTGAAGTGGTTAATCCCAGATTTTCTGGCTAAAATTTTACCGCGTTTTGTTACTTTTATCCTTTTGCTATAGGATTTGTTGGTTTTCATGCTCAAATTTCTAATGAGTTTATAATCTTACAGATTTATTGATTTTTGTCTACCTTTGGCTTATATCGTCTGTTTACCGCGTTCAATCAAGACGGTCAGCCCCTTCGGACTCTTTTGGGGACTGTTGGGCATTTTGAAGTCTTCAGATACAAGATTAAGAAACCGGTCCATTCTCTCTTTCAGAAATTTTTGGTCTAAATATTTAGAACGCCCTGGTAGGAATAAATCTATTTTTATCCTGTTTCCTTCTCGGAGCCACTCTGATGTTTTTTTTGCTTTAAGCGTCAGGTCATGCTCTCCCGTTCCAATTTTTATCTGAATATTTTTTATTTCAACTACCCTGGATTTTGTTTTTGATTCCCTGCTCTTTTTATTTTCCATGTACTGGAATTTTCCATAGTTCATTATTTTACCAACGGGGGGCGAAGCATTTGGAGAAATTTCTATCAAATCTTCTCCCAATTCCTCCGCTTTTTTAAGAGCGTCAGACAAAGACAACACACCGAAGTTCTCGCCTTCAGGTCCTATAATCCTAAGTTCAGTAGCTTGGATTTGATGATTTATTCTTGTTCGTTGGCTCAAAGACTTGTAGTTTTATATGTATACTCACATTTATAGCATATTTTGTTTGGAATAGCAATAAAATAACAATATTTGCTAATGATATCAATTAATTACATAAATCCCCTTATAATTTTGGCCAGATATTCTTGCGTCTTTACAACCGAAGAACGCTCTCGCCACTTTGCAAGTGAGATTTCTTCTGTTTTTTCCAAATCGTTCAAAAATGTGTTTTTCAATGTTTGCACAAACTCTTCGTTCGTACTCGCAATGTTTGCTTCGTAGTTAAAGACAAAACTCATAGAATCAAGGTTAAAGCTACCGACCGTACCCCAAGCGTCGTCAATTACCGCCGTTTTGCTGTGCAGAAGCTCTCCTGTATAACGAAAAATTTTAACACCAGACTTCAGCAAACTGTCAAAGCTCGCTTCTGACGCTCTGTCCACCCAGAAATAATTAGAACCCTTAGGGATAAGAATGGAAACATCCACACCTTTTTTTGCCGCGATACGCAATACTCTGGAAAACTTTCTATCAGGGACAAAATAGGGCGTTGTGAGATATACATACTTTCTTGCGCTTCTGATAAAGTCCAGAAGTTCGTGATATATAAAGCGTCTTCTAAAGTGGGGAGAATTGGTCAGTATGTAAAATCCTTTAACAAAATCTTTTGCCTTCCGTATTCTTTTTACCAATCCTTTTTGAGCCGATGTCTCCCACATTTCGTTAAAGATAAGTTCCATTTCTTTGACGATATTTCCTTCAACTCTTATGTGGGTGTCTCTCCAATCTTTCATATCGTTTCTTATACCCACGCCTCCGATGAAGCCGACAGAACCATCAACCACCAGAATTTTTCTGTGGTCTCTAAAAAACCAAGATGAGAAATTGTATACGCGCCAGAGTTTGATGATGTTAAAAAATCGCACCTCCACACCGCTTTCTCTCAATTCTTTTGGCAGAAATGAATTGTAAAACGATATACTGCCGGACATATCACAAAGTAATCTAACCTTAACGCCGTCCACGCTTTTTTTCTTCAGAATCTCAATAAATTCTCTGCCCACCTCATCATTTTGGAGTATATATTGCTCCATATCTATGGTGTGTTGCGCCTTAAGACACGCTTTTTTCATAGCAAGCCAAGCTTCATCTGATTTCAGATAAAATTGCCAACCTATGTCTTTTCTTTGCAATTTATTCAATTGGTGTAACTTATATGAGAGTTGGTGCGACTTTTATGACTATCAAAGAGAGGTCCATAGACATATGAATATCGTTGGTCTTTAATACAAAAATTATACATTAAAAGTCTTTTGTGAAAATGAATTGGCCGACATCTACAATTTAGCAAAAATTAGCAAAAAAGAAGGGCCCCTCACAGATTTACTCTGTTCGGAGCCCCATGGCCGGACGGGTGATGACTGTCGTCTAGCCCACGAACTTGATGATGTTGGCGATGGTGGCGATACCGAGCATCACCATACCACCGCTGCCTATTGCTGAGACGAAGAGTGTCAAGCCGACACCCTTGAATAACATCCCTTCGGCGCTGGATGATGACATTGGCGTCATCATAAACTTCTTCATCTGGTGAAGCTCGTTGGCGAGCGCGTAGCCGTAGCCCACCAGCATGACCACCAGCCAGATGTACCAGTGCGTTGCGATGAACTCCACATTGACCTCCTGACGCTTTTGCGTCTGTTTGGGTTGAATGTTCTGCCACCAGCTCACAACACTAAGGCGACCTACCCAAATTGGTTGCCTATTTACTTCTTGGATATTTCGGCCATGCCTACCGACCTTCTGAACAACCGCAGTACTCTTTTTGTCATGCTTGGGTTGAGGTCGTTTGTGACATCCCAGCTGGCACATGAGTGAATGAGGCGTGTCATGTGTCTGTGCAATTCCACCACCTCTCTCGCTGACGGACCCTGCATGCCAACGGTTAGCTTTTGAAAGCCGAACCGCAGACGACCGTGACTGTCCAATCCGTATTCGGTGAACCCGTTCCTCTGTATGTAACCCTGGGAGTCCCCGAGGAAGAAGAATCCCACCTCTGGCTCTGTTGGTGTAGACCACATGGCCGATGTATCTGGTGACGATGTGAAAATCACCTCTGTCCAACACACTGTCATTCCCTTTGGGATAATATAGTTCTTCGGCAGGGAAATCAGTGGGAGCTTGAGCACCACCTCACCACCATCATTCAAAAGAACTATGCTCGTTGACATTGTTCACCCCCTTCTTGTTTTTTGTCTGGAGTTTACTGTTTAATAGTAACACAATAAAACCATGAGTCAATGTCACGTTATGGTTCAATACCTTGGAATCACCCAACATGGTTTAAGGTATGAGAATGGCATACAC
>PFXE01000024.1 GCA_002791475.1 Candidatus Zambryskibacteria bacterium CG_4_9_14_3_um_filter_40_16
GTAGAAACGCGGGAACCGCGCCCCAGTCATCCTCTTTGTCCTCGCCCTCTTGGTTGTCTGTTTTTTTGTCTTCTTGCTTTGAATCTTTGCTAAAGGCGGGAACGGAGTTGTATATCTTCCCTTTTTTGTCATCTCCGCCGGCTATTTCGTGGAAAAGAGATTTTTTTACCGAAGACCCTTCAGGGAAACCGGAAGCTATAACTGTAACCTTAACCTCGCCCTTTTTAAGCTTCTCATCTCTTACCGTACCGAATATTATTCTTGCGTTAGAGTCAACGGATTCGGTAATTATTTTTGCCGCGTCTTGAATTTCAAACATAGTAAGGTCGTCACCTCCGGCAATTGAAAACAGTACTCCTTTGGCGCCAGCTATGGAAACTTCCAGCAGAGGAGAATTGATTGCCATTTTTGCCGCGTCTTCCGCTCTCTTTTCTCCCGTTCCGTATCCTATTCCCATAAGCGCGGCGCCGGCATTTTCCATTACTGATTTTATATCTGCAAAGTCAATATTAATTATGCCCGGTGTGGTAACAAGGTCTGATATCCCTTCTACCGCTCTTTTCAAAACATCATCACAGACCGCGAATGCTTGTTTGGCGGTGGTCTCTTTGTCTATCGTCTGAAGCAGACGATCATTGGGAATTACGATTAGCGCGTCAACCGACTGTCTCAACTCTTCCATACCTTGTTCCGCTATTCTCATTCTGTGTAGCCCTTCAAAGAAAAACGGTTTAGTAACGACAGCCACTGTCAAACACCCCGTTTCTTTTGCCGCTTTGGCAATTATGGGAGCGGCGCCAGAACCCGTTCCCCCTCCCATACCACACGCTATAAATGCCATATCAGCGCCCTTTAGAGTTTCTAGTATTTCTTCCCGAGTTTCTTCAGCTGCTCTTTTTCCGATTTCAGAATTCATACCCGTACCCAAACCACGAGTAAGATTTTTTCCAATATGAATTTTCTTTTTTGCCAAACAGTGGTGAAGATCTTGTCCGTCGGTGTTGATGGCGATAAATTCTACTCCGCGAACTTTTGAATTTATCATATGGTTTGTGGTATTTCCTCCAGAGCCACCCACTCCTATGACTTTGATTCTAGCGAATGTTTCAACTTCTGGTTTGATTTGGGGCATATTTTTGTCGGCTTTTTAAAGCTTATTAATAGGTAGGAGTAATACTAACAAAGGGCGGAAAAAAAGAAAGATTATTGACTTTATACAATCTTAATTGTCTAGTTTGCTGTTGGTGACGAAGATTTTTGGTGTGACGTTTGGTCTAAGGTAGAAACTGCTTAAGCCAATCTTTTATTGGCGCCAACAAATTTTTTCTATGTCCCAATAATTTTCCCACGGTTGTTTCGTCGCTTTCATCCGCGTTAAACCCAATGATGCAAAGACCCAAGGCGACGGCAAAAAAAGGCTCTCTAATTTTACCCTTCTCTCTTTCTGGAAAATTAATATGAGCGATGCGAGAGGGGAGTTTAAGCGAACTTTTGGCGAAATCTTCCAATATTGAAATACTTGAACCTCCTCCGGTAATGATAACACCGGCTGGAAGCAAACCGTTGCGTCCGATTTTTTTGAGATGAGCGTCAATAAGTTCAAACATATCAGAAAGACGGGCTGAAACAATTTCATCTAATTTTCTTTTTGGAAAATCAGTGGACGTAACTCCCCCTAACTTTATACTTTCCGCCTCTTCCAGTGGTATGCGAAGACCAAGCGCGATGTCGTTTGTGATGTCTGTTGAGCCGATAGGAAAGACCTCAAGAGAAATAGGTATGTTGTTTTCAAACACCACGATTGAAACAGTTTCCGACCCTATATTTGTCAGGACACAGCCGGCTATTTTCTGCGCCTTTGTGAGCGTGACAAAGCTTGCCGCTATGGGTGAAGCAACGACATCCACAACATCTACTCCCGCGTCTTCCACCGCCTCCACCAAATCTTTTAAATGGTGTTCCAGAGATGTTATGAATAGAACTTTGGCTTCAAGTTTCGTTCCCTTTAAACCCAACGGACGGTTGCCCAAAACAATCTTGCCGTCCACCTTGTACTGTATGGGGATGCTATAGATTATTCTTTTGTTTTGCGACAGTGTCTGGGGAATTTCTTCTTCCGTAATTTCCAGAGTTTTTGCGACATCCAGATCCGTAATTTCCAGGTCTGCTCTGGATATTACGCAAGAGCCAGTTGTTGTAATCGCGGAAAGCCCAATACCCCCAACTGATATGTACGCCTTTTTAATTTTCATTCCCGCGGACTTACTGGCTTGCGCGATGGCCGTCTTTAAAGCTCTGGTAACTTCAGGAACATTAACAATATAGCCGTGTCGCAATCCTCGCGATTCCGCAAAACCCGTCCCTAAAATTTTAGGAGAAATGACTCCGTCGTTTTGTACCTGTTCGGCTACGACAATTTTAATTTGATATGTTCCTATATCTATTCCTACTGCGATATTTCTGGCCATATTTTTTACTAACTCAAATGATTAGCAAAAAAGCAACCCGGATAATTTACAAATCAAACTTTATACGGAATTTCCTTTCAGCTATATTCATCTTACTACCGTGTCTCATTCCTTTCAAATGCAACATTCCGTGGATAAGAATAAACCAGACATAATTTCTAAAACTTTCTCCTTGTTTTTTTGCTTCAATTTTGGATACCGCCAGGTTAATAAAAATCTCACCGGAATTTTTTGTTAGGTGGAAACTTAAAATATTCGCGCTCTTGTCTTTTCCGCGGTAAATTCTGTTTAGTTTGCGCGAAAGATTATTTCCTATAAAAACCAGAGAAAGGTCAAATTTCCGCCCCAAAATTTCATTTTTAATTTTAACAAAAGGCAAGCTTGGATGCTTGCCTTTTGTTTTGTTGGTTATAGAAAAGTTCTCACTATCTTCTTTTGCCATTTCTTCTCGTTTTTTCGGGCATTTTTCCCATCTTTATAAGCTCTTCGGTCACCTTCTTTTGATTCAAATACTTTAGGGTTTTTTTCTTTTTAACATTTTCCGAAATATTGCGTGAGGAAAAACGAGCACCGCGAAGTCTTGGTAAAACCCCAGACCCTTGTACGCGCTTGGTGAATCGGCGCAGTAGCCCTAGACTGTTTTCGTTTGAATTTTTACTTACTTCAACATTAATCATAAGGACACAATACTAACACAATATAACTTTATCGGCAAGAAAATATTTTTACTTAAGAGATTTAAGGTGATATGCCAATTTTTCAGCCGGTATGGTTTCTTGAACCCTAGTATTAATGTCTCGGACAACCACGGCGTCTTCAAGCGCTTCTTTTTGTCCTATCAGAATGAGGTGAGAAACTTTGAGATTTTCTGCTGATAAAATTTGACTGCTTAACTTGTCTTTAAAAATAGAATAGGCAACAGCAATTTTGGCTTTGCGCAGAAGCTCTATGACATTTAGAACCTTAAGCTTTGCCGCAAAGCCGACCTGGATGAGACAATACTTTGCTTTGGGTAACGGCCTCAGTTTAGACTTGTTTTTGATGGGTTTATAAAACACGCTAAGACCAAGAGCGGGTGTTTCTTTTTTCAGGCCGGCCCTCTTTGAAATACGCTCATAGCGGTATCCGTGTGCCACCAATTGCGGACCGGAGTTTGTCTCTGTTGTAATCTCAAATATTATATGGGAACAAAACTTGGGATTGCCTATTAGATTGCTTGAAATATGGTAAGGAAAACCAAGAGTTTCAATGAATTCTAAAGCTTCTTTCAAATGATTGCGTGAGTGGTCTGTAAGGAAACTTATTGATTTTGGAGCACCGTCTGTCCACTTGCTCCACTCTTCTCTGGTGTTTCTTGTAAGATTAAAGACATCTTGTTTGACCAGTTTTTGAAGTTCTGTCGGCATTGAACTGATATTTTTTCTTACGTAATTGTGTAAATTTTTTTCAAAAGCCAGGATAGAGTCTTTGTCACCTATACTGTTTATTCTCAATTCAAGATTTTCATAACCTTCATCCTCAAGGATGGAACACGCCGTTCTTATGGCCAATGCTTCAGCCGCGGCGCTGGACACTCCTATGATTTCAAGACCCACATGATTCTCCCCGTGTTTTTTTTGCTTCATCCCGCGTAATGGTTTTTTATATTCAAGCATTACCGGTTGTGGAAGAGAGTGCATCTCGTTTTTGAGATATGTTCTTAAAATTGCAAACTTTTCTTCACAAACACAAGAAAGCGGGGAAGACCCGTCTTGTTCCATTGAAAATGACTTGCTCGCATCAATATCTTCTTTTTTAATCGTCGGCGTTTTTATTGGAGAGAATCCAAAATAAAGCGATACTTCCGAAGGATAATCAAATTTTGGAGCAAGATGATTGTCCAAATTTTTTTTTGTTCCATCTTTGTTCTTTTTTATCCTTTTGCTCATTTGATATTTTTATCATTTATTTTATTTACCATATCCAGGAAACACGGAAAGGGTGGAGAGTGGGAATAGTCTTAATAGTGGTCTGCCAACAATCAAATCGGTTGACACCGGTCCCCACACTCGCGAGTCCGAGCTACCGAGTCGGTTGTCTCCCATAACGAAGTAGCTGTCATTATCAAGGGTGGTTGAGAAATCATCTTTTTTTTCAAATTTAATGTACGGCTCGTCAAGAACAAAACCTTCGGGTTGTTCGGAATTTCTTATGGTTACCTGTCCATTTTTTATTTCCACCATTTCGTTTGGCAGTCCTATAACCCTCTTTATAAAAAACTTGCTTGGGTCTTTTGGAAATTTGAAAATAATTACGGAACCCCTTTCTGGAGTTTCAAATCTGTATGATATTTGGTCAACGATTAAATACTGACCGTTTTTGAATGTAGGGTCCATGGAGGCGCCATTAACAACAAACGGCTGTGCTATATATAGTCGAAATGGGATTACAATAACAATCGTCCACAAAAAAACTCTCAAGAGCTCTTTAAGGAAACCGCCCTTTTTTGACTTTTCGTTTGGTTGGAGAGATGGTGCGTTATTTCCACCATTTTGACTTTCTTCTTGCGTCATTGGGTTGATTGTATTACGGATTCTCCTGTTGACGCAAGTTATCACGCGTATTATGGTGTTGTTAACAAAACTTTTTACAAATTTGGTTATAATTACATTATGTGGATAATCGTCGGTTTGGGAAATCCCGGAGAAGAATACGAAAATACGAGACACAATACGGGTCGTTTTGTTCTTGGAAAATTTTTGAAAACTTTCAGTTTTTCTGAACCGGTTTTTAATAAAAAATATCAGTCACTTGTTTCCGAAGGAAGGGTTGGCAAGGAAAGTGTCATGGTTCTTTTTCCAGAAACATTTATGAACAAGTCCGGTTCAAGTTTGGAAAGGTTAATAACAAGTAATAAAAAAGCGGAAAATTTGGTAGTTGTCCACGACGATTTGGATTTACCCATAGGTAAAATTAAAATTTCATTTAATCGTGGAACGGGCGGACACAGGGGAGTTCTTTCTATCGTGAAAAAAATTAAAACAGAAGGATTTGTTAGGGTTAGGGTGGGAATAAGCCCCGTCACGGTGTCCGGTAAATTAAAGAAACCAAAAGGGGAGAGTTCCGTTGAAAAACACATTCTTGGTAAGTGGAAAAAATCCGAAATTGAAATTTTAAAGAAAACAAGCAAAAAAATTTCAGACGCTCTCCATGTGCTGGTTTTGGAAGGAAGAGAGATTGCCATGAGTGAGTTCAACTAATAGATAAGACCATACAAAAACCCCGCGTGAAGCGGGGTTTTTGTATGGATATTTTTTTCTATTGTTTTTCTGTGATTGTGTGCGTTAATGCCATCTTTTGTTCTTTGGGGTCAAAGAGCGTGATTTTGAAATCATAAGTTTTTCCCAGTTCGAGCTTTTCTCGCAATTTGTCCTCGCTTCCAAATTCAGAAATGTGTATAAGACCTGCCACGCCTTCTTCAATAGAAGCAAGGGCTCCGTGTTTGTTGAATTTTATAACTACCCCCTTTACAATATCGTCTTTTTTGTATTTCTTGCTAGCTTCCACCCATGGATTTTCTTTCAACGCTTTTATTGAAAGCGAAATTTTCCCGTCCTTTATCTCTATTATTTTTACTTTTACTTTGTCTCCAACCTTAAACATTGTTCGGGGATTCTCAACCAAACCCCAATCAATTTCCGAAATATGAACCAATCCCTCAAGTTCCTCTTCAATCTTCACGAAAATACCGAAGTCTACTATTCCCGTTATTTCTCCCACAAGCTCATCTCCCAAACTAAACTTGTCTACCATTTCAGTTCTGTCTTTTTGCTCACGGTCTTTTTCAGAGAAAATGAGTTTGCCTTCTTTCGGTATTGCGGAAATGATTGATACCGCTATTTTTTGGTCTACAAGCTTGCGTAATTCACCTAGAATTTTTTCTTTGTCGCCGTCATCAACCCTTGGGTAATGTTCGGGTTTGAGTTGAGAAGCGGGTAAAAATCCTTGGATTCCTTGCCATCCTATAATAAGACCGCCTTTGTTTGCGTCTTGGACAGTTAGTTCAAAAACGGTTTTATCTCTTATGGCATCTTCCGCCTCACTCCAAAGTAGCGCTTGCCTAGCTTCTTTCAGAGAAATTTCTATATAACCATCTTTATTATCAAGAGAAACAACCTTACCCGCGACCGTATCCCCAATATTAATTTTGCGTATAATGTCTCTGGCGTTGAGGTATTCTCTGCCATAAATAATTCCCGTGCCAAAAGGGGGTAGGTCAATATACACGGAACTTTTTTCAATTCCAAGAACCTTTCCTTCAATTATATCGTCAATTTCCGGCGGTGTCGGAGTTTCGGAAAGAAGTCTTCCCATCAAAGATTCTTTCTTGGAGGTTTTTTCTTCTTCTAATTCTTCTGAAACATCTTCTTTGGTTTCTTTGTTTTCTAAACTTTCGTTATCTTTTTCCGCCACTTTTTCCGTATCATCTTTTGTTACGGAAGATTTGTTTTTTTTAATTCCAAACATAGTTTTTCGGAGTGTTTCTCGCTTTGCCGTCAAAGATTTTCTCCAGCTGAGAGGATACACTTCCGTGTTATAAAGTTAATAATAATGCCCCGCAGACACACCCCAATCATTGAAGCGGGTAGGAGAACAGTCTAAGGGAAAAACAAAAATATGTCCACTTTTTACCATTGTTACAACAGCGTAGGTTGGTTTTGAATCGGATTAAAAAGTGAATAAAAACAACGATTTTCGCTTGTTTTTAGACCTGGAATATGATATCATTGTTCCTATTATGGATAGTGCTTAGATTAGAGTTATATGGTAATTACCCACCAAGAGGCGCAATCATTTCGTGTTCAATTTGGCAACACTATCATTGCCTACAACCCCGTGTCTAAAGACTCAAAATTTAAAAGTGGCAGTTTCGGAGCTGATATAGTTCTTGTATCTTCAAACCATCCCGATTTTAACGGAGTAGAGCAGGTATCTCGCGGAGACAAAGCACCTTTTGTTGTCACCGGGCCGGGAGAATACGAAGTGGGGGGTGTTTTTATAAGAGGATTTCTTTCCAAAACTTCATACGGAGGCAAAGAGTTAATCAACACCATTTATCTTGTTTCCTTGGAAAATATGAACCTTTGTTTTTTGGGAGCGCTTTCTTCTCCACAGTGGCTTAGCGACGAAACCAAAGAGGCACTTGATGGCATTGATATTTTATTTGTTCCAATAAGCACGGAAGGGACTTTATCTCCAGCCGAAGCTTACAAATTGTCGGTTAAGCTTGAACCAAAAATTATTATTCCGATGGGGTATGATGGTGGGGTGGGGTCCGGGCATCTCAAAACCTTTCTTAAAGAAGGGGGTGGAGAAAACAGCGTGCCCATTGACAAATTGACCGTAAAAAAGAAGGATTTGGAGGGCAGAGAAGGGGATATTGTTGTATTATTGGGCGCAAATTGATTTAATAATTAGTAAAACAATATGTTATACGACACACTGGAGAACTTGAGAAATAAGCCGGAAGCTCATAGAAAAAAGGTGGCATTTGTATCCTCTCTCTTTGTGACCGCTGTAATTTTTTCAATTTGGGTATCCGTTCTTTTGCCCCGCAGTCAGTCAAGAATAATCGCGCAGAGGCAAGAAAGCGTAAAGGTTGCAAAGGAAAATAGCCCAATAGATACCGTACGCAGAGGAGCGGCACAAGCGTATCAGTCCGTAAGGGGCATTTTTTCCGGAAGTCAGACGGTAAATTTAGAAGACCAATATCAAAAAATAAAAAATCAGGTTGAAACAGGCCAGATAAAACTTACGCCAGAACAGAATCAATAAAGCTTTCTAATGGCTATGGGTTTCTGAAGCTTTTATATTTATGGAAAAAAAAGGAGAAAAGGAAGAGAAAAACGACAATGCCGGTGAAAAAAAACCGGCTAATATAATATCGCGCAGTATTGTTTCTGAAATGAAGGAGTCATATCTTGACTATGCCATGTCGGTTATAACCGCTCGTGCTCTTCCCGATGTTAGAGACGGATTGAAACCAGTTCATCGCAGGATCCTATATTCAATGCATCAGACGGGGCTGGTTTATAACGCCAAGTTTAGAAAATCCGCGACCGTGGTTGGGAATGTGTTGGGAAATTTTCATCCCCACGGTGACGCCTCGGTTTATGAAGCTATGGTAAAAATGGCGCAGGATTTTTCTTTCAGATACCCCCTTATTGTGGGACAAGGGAATTTCGGCTCCATTGATGGAGACCCCGCCGCCGCTTATAGATATACAGAAGCAAAAATGAGCAAACTTTCAAGTGAGATGCTTCAAGATATTGAAAAAAATACCGTTGATTTCAGAGCAAACTATGATGGAACCAAAAAAGAACCGGTTGTTCTGCCTGCGGGCGCGCCCAACCTGCTGTTAAACGGCACTCTCGGTATTGCGGTTGGTATGGCAACCAATATACCGCCCCACAACCTATCAGAAGTTGTGGACGCCACTTCTTTTTTGATTGACAATCCCAGTGCTACAACCGAAGACCTTTTGCAATTTGTTAAGGGTCCGGATTTTCCTACGGGAGGAGTGATATATGGAGAAAAAGATATTCATCACGCCTACGCAACCGGTCGTGGAGGGGTTGTTGTAAGAGGTGTGGCAGAAATTATGGAGAGTAAACTTGGAAGCTACCAAATCATCATTACCCAAATCCCTTACCGGGTGAATAAAGCGGATCTTCTTGAAAAAATAGCCAATTTAGCGAGAGAAAAGAAGCTTGAAGGCATAAAAGGTTTGCGTGATGAATCAACTAGTGATATTCGCATTGTTGTTGAGCTGAAATCAGGCAGTCAGCCACA
>PFXE01000019.1 GCA_002791475.1 Candidatus Zambryskibacteria bacterium CG_4_9_14_3_um_filter_40_16
GACGACTTTCAGAGAGTCGCATCCTACCACTAGATGACTCCGCAAAATATACAAAACACACACATTTGAGTTTATACAAAATAGGCGAAAAACACCATTTTTCCAAAAACAAACCCCGCCGTCGTATATGACAGCGGGGCGGGGTCTAGACACAAAAGAACAGACAAAGGGTCAATTCATTCTGGCCCTACTTGCTCTCCTTGCTTGTTCCAGGAGAACGTCTCCCTGCTCGTGGACCACCAAGACGTTTTTAGATTGTTGTCTTTTTTGAAGCACATACAAGTCTTCATCGCAGAAACTCTCTACCAATTGAGAGTTGGTTATCTGCATGGTGATGGAGCAGGCATCCTCCTCGTTAATGTGTCCGTTCTCGCGAAGCATATCAACGATTTCTAATCCGAACTCCTTTGAGAAAAATGGAATAGTACTGCTAAGTCCGGGCATGAAGATAAACCCGTGTTTTCCACACTCTTCGCACGGTAAAAATTGTGCCGAATCTCGGGTGGCCATCGCTCCTCCTTTTTTTGTTGAGGTTTACTTCTTACCGATCCGACCTAGTTCTATCAAAACACAGGATGTTGTCAATGTTTTTTAATCCAGGGTTTGTATTCAATAAATTATGTATAATACAAGAATGTCATTAAATATATTCAATAATGTTTCAAGCCAGGAGAAGTCCAGCGCCATTGAAAGCATAATCAAGCATAGCACCCCCGGTCAGGATTTTTTCCTTATGGTTATTTTGTCAGTTTCTATGGCTTCTTTTGGTGTGCTTCTGGACAGCACAGTTATTCTTATTGGAAGTATGCTTATTGCCCCAGTTCTTTATCCGACCATTTCTCTAGCTCTTGCATTGGTTACCGCGGACGACAAGCTTATTTTTCGTTCGCTTGTGACTCTCGCCAAATCAGTGGGATTTGCTCTATTGGCGGGATTTATAATTGGAATTTTCTTTGGTAGTGGAGAAGCGGGGACAAATTATACTATTGATATTATTGCAGGTTCAAAACCATCTCTTCTTTACGCGGTGGTGGCGGCTATTTCCGGACTAGCGGCATCCTTTGCCGTAATCAAACCAAATTTGAACGAAACTCTTCCGGGGGTTGCGATATCCGTTTCTTTGGTGCCACCACTGGCAACAGCCGGAGTTGCTATCGCGAAATTTAACTGGGTAGCAATAAGTAATTCGCTCATACTGTTTTTGGTAAACATAGCGGGTATTGTGTTTTCTGGAATGGTTGTTTTCTCTCTTTTCAGATTGGCGGGGAAAAAGAATATTGTTAGCGAGGTAGTTAAAGAAGAAGACAAAAAAATAGAGTCAGAAATTTCTCACGGTGATAATTGATAGTTTAATAAAACTTGTTGAAACATACGGATACAAGATTGTATTCATTAGTGCGCTTTTTGAAGGAGAGGTTGTTTTGGTTTTGGCGGGTCTCGCGGTCTTCGCGGGGTATCTCACCATATCCGGAGTCTTTCTAGCCGCCATCATCGGCGCGATCGTTGGAGATACTTCTTGGTTTCTTCTTGGAAAATATAAGGGAGAGGAGCTTGTTGCAAAATGGAGTTTTTTTTCTCGCAAAGTTAACAAATCAAAATCATTACCAAAGAAAAGATCAGAAGTTTTAATTTTGGTAATGAGGTTTATTTATGGATTTAGAACAATAATCCCATTTGTTCTTGGAATATCAAAATTTAAAACCTCAAAATTTTTGATTTTTAATTTAGTCAGCGCCTTTGTTTGGGTTATTATCATAGGAACATCAGGTTATATATTTGGAAGTATTATTGAAACTTTGTTGGGCAAAATAAAATATTCAGAATTTATAATAGTGATTTTTGTGTCACTAGCTTTTACTTTCGGCAGAACTATCAGTCGTTATATAAAACGCACGATAGAAGAAGAAATACACATATCCTGATATAATTTTAAAATGATTTGGCACACCAGTACAATAGACGAAGTATTTGAAGAATTAAAATCTTCCAAAAACGGTTTATCTACAAATTCCGCTAGAAATATTTTTAACTCACATGGTCCCAACCAGCTTCCCAAAACGCGTCCCGATTCTGTCGGCCTTATTTTTTTGCGACAGTTTAAAAGCCCAATAATCTACATTCTTTTCATATCGGCATTCATTGTTCTTGCCATAGGAGAGTTTGTTGACGCTCTTATCATATTTGCGGTTTTAATTATTAACGCGGTGATAGGAGCTTTTCAGGAAGGAAAAGCTCAAAACACCATGATGGCTTTGCAAAACTTCGTCAAAACGGAAGCAACCGTGGCGCGTGACGGCAAGGAGGCGGTGGTATCGGATGAATTTGTTGTGCCGGGAGACGTTCTTTTTTTAAAAGAAGGCGACAAGATTGCCGCTGACGCTAGAATTATTGATACAAACTTTTTCAAAATAGACGAATCGTCCCTGACGGGGGAGTCGGAGCCAGTTATAAAGACGATTAAACCGATTTTAAACAGCTCCGCGCAGTTTTCTGAACAAAACAATATGGTCTTCCGCGGTACCTTTGTTGTTTCGGGAAGCGCCAAGGCGGTGGTTGTGGCAACCGGAACCAATACGGAAATAGGAAAAATTTCAAGCAAACTTCAAGATATTGATAACGCGGAAACGCCACTTAAGGCGAACATAAGAGAGCTCTCAAAGGTAATAATAATTTCAGTTCTTTCCATAAGCGCCATAATTTTTATTTTAGGAATTAGTAGGGGTATTGCCTTTAGAGAAATGCTAACCACGGTTGTCGCCATATCCGTTTCCGCAATTCCAGAGGGTTTGCCTATTGTTGTAACTTTAATTTTGGCGGCCGGAGTATATCGTATGGGTAAAAAGAATGCTTTGGTAAGAAAACTTCAAGCCGTTGAAGCGCTAGGGCAAGCAAATATTATCGCGGTTGATAAAACCGGAACTCTTACTCTCAACCAAATGATGGTTGAAAAAATATACAGTGCTGGCAACTTATACTCGGTAAGCGGAGAAGGATACTCGCCCGAAGGAAGAATCAGTGTCGTTGGTAATTCTAACGAAATTTTGAATCCTGATTCCGTGCTGATGGCCGGGAGAATTTCTTCTTTTACGGCTGCTGCGGGGGTGGCATTTTCTGAAAAAAACAAATTATGGCAGAGACTGTTTGGAGACCCCACGGAAGCGGCACTTTTGGTTTTTTCACAAAAGGTCGGTTTTCGTCGAGACGATCTTCT
Source organism: Candidatus Zambryskibacteria bacterium CG_4_9_14_3_um_filter_40_16 (assembly GCA_002791475.1). GTDB lineage: Bacteria > Patescibacteriota > Minisyncoccia > Phycocordibacterales > Zambryskibacteraceae > UM-FILTER-40-16. The sequence goes on from PFXE01000019.1 coordinate 3,212, forward strand.
CCAAGAAAGTCCCGCGGTTTGGGAAGCCCCGTTTGATTCCAATACCCGATATCATGCGTCAATAAATCTGGTAGGAGATAAAAGATTTCTTTCGGTTGCCGGAGCTCCAGAAACGGTCATACCTATATGTACGCATATTATGGAACCGGAAGGGGTAAAAATTTTTGGAAGAAAAGAGCAAGACAAAATTCAAGATTTGGTAAATGAACTTTCCTCTAGCGGACTGCGCGTTATCGCGCTTGCATATAACTCTCACGCGCCGAGGGATATTGAACCAGAAAGTCTGCCAAACCTAACTTTTTGTTCGCTTGTTGCCATGAGTGACTCATTGCGTTTGGAAGTACCAAACTCTGTAAGAGTTGCCATAGAATTAGGAATAAAGGTGGTAATGATAACGGGAGACCACGCGCTTACAGCCAAAGCCATAGCCAAAAAAGCGGGGATATTTCACGATGGGGACGAAACTATCTCCGGAGTGGAGATAGACAAACTTTCCATAGACGAACTTGCTTTCAGATTGCCGGCCATTTCTATTTTTGCCAGAGTTAGTCCGGAGCACAAACTTAAAATAATAGAAGCGTACAAAAAAAGAAAATATGTTATAGCAATGACAGGAGATGGGGTAAATGATGCCCTTCCTCTTGCGGCGGCGGACCTCGGTGTCGCTATGGGTAAGGTTGGTACAGAAGTGGCAAAAGAAGCGGCAGATATTATACTGCTTGATGATAATTTCAACTCCATAGTTTCCGCGGTGTACGAGGGCAGAAACATTTATGCAACCATTCGCAAGGTTGTATTATATCTTTTTGCAACGAGCTTGGGTGAAATACTAACCATCAGTGTTGCTATTTTTTTTGGTCTGCCATTACCGGTAACGGCCAGCCAGATAATATGGCTCAATTTTATAACAGACGGTTTTTTGGTTCTCGCCCTTGCTATGGAGCCCAAAGAATCTTTAAGTACGCCACCTATCAGCAGGAAACATAATAAAATTCTTGACAGCTCTATGTTTACGAGGATGTTTCTCCAAGCTTTTATTATGATGGTGGGTTCTGTCATTCTTTTCTCTATTTATTTACCGGAGGGTTATATAAAGGCGTCAACCGTGGCTCTTTCCTCACTCGCGATATTCCAATGGTTTAATGCGTGGAATGTAAGAACAGACCGTCTGACATTTAGAAACAAATTGGCGGAAAATTATGGTCTCCACATAGCGACTCTTATTGTTATTGTTTTGCAATTGGCAGCCGTTTATTTGCCAGCTCTCTCATCGGTGCTTAAGACATCGCCACTCTCAATATTTGATTGGTTGATTATTATTGTGGTCTCGTCGAGCATCGTGGTGGTGGACTCCGTCTGGAAAATTTTGCACAAGGCAACAATTCCCAAGAGCGAAAAACTCGTTTCGTAATTTTCCGCGGTAAATATTTTTCCGTGCCTAGAGCTAATTGCAAGGGCGGACCACACAGGTATAATGATCAAATGAAGAACCTCTCTAAATTCATTGCGTTTTTTGTAGCAACTATGGTATTGCTTCCAACTGTTCTTTTTGCCGCTTCTTTTAATTTCGGGCAAGACTATTCTCTTAGAAAAGAAGAGGCGGTGAATGAAGACCTCTACGCCGTTTCCGGTAATACCGCTATTTCCGGAGATGTTTTTGGTGATTTGTACGCGGTCGGAGGGACTGTTTTTGCTGGCAGTAATATATCGCAAGATATTTTTCTAGTAGGTATCAATGTTAGCAGTTTGGCCGATGTGGGCGGAGATGAACGCATTGCCGGAATTAATACAATAATCGGAGGGGACATAAAAGAAGATTTGGTAGTTGTGTCGGGGAAAACAAAAATTCTTCCCGGGACAAATATTTTTGGTGACGCTTATATAATAGGGAGCAGGGTCATTCTTGATGGTGAAATTAGCGGTAAAGCAACAATCACCGGTGGAACCATAAACATTAACGGAATTGTAAACGGACCACTGCAGATTTCCGCCAACGAAGTGATTATAGGACCTAACGCCGTTATACGCGATGGTCTAGTGTATTCAGCTTCCAAAACAGCAACCATTGATTCTTCGGCGACCATAACCGGAGAAATTACCTTTAATCAGGTTAATACTCGCTCCGGAATAAATAAATTTATTCCCACCTTTTTTGGTATTTGGGTCCTTATAAAATTCGCGATTCTGCTTCTGGGCGCTTTGGTAATGCATGGAGTTTTTAGGAGAATCTCGGAGAGGTTCGTGTCTGTCGGTATTTCTAATTTTTGGAAATCTTTACTCTGGGGTTTTTTGTTTGTGATTTCCGTCCCCATAGCCGCCCTTTTCGTGATACTTACATTTGTCGGCATACCGTTCGTTCTTCTTGCGGTGTCAGTGTACATAACAATGCTCGTACTTTCTTTTTTCTATACCCCGATTCTTGTAGGTTCAATAGCTTCTCGTATAACCCAAAAAGACAAAGACCTTGTTGTAACCTGGAAAATAATACTTTTGGGAGTTGTGATCACCCTGGCTCTTGATTATTTGAGTTACTTCGGTGATGTGGCCAGGTTTGTTATTTTTCTAACCGCTCTTGGTTCTATAGTAACCGTATTGTTGCATAAATTTTCGGAAGTTAGGTAAGGGGCTCTATAAATAGCGTTTTTACGATATGAACACACAACTGTTTTGAGGGTGGTAGAATCAAGCGGTAAGTAAAATATTTATTAGTTTATAAAAAATATGAACAATACAACAGCACAGTTGGTTCTTCGCATTGCTGTAGCGGGGGAGTTTCTTGGTCACAGCGTTTTTGCTCTTCAGGGCAAAGCACAATGGGTCAATTGGATATCGCAGTTAACGGGGGCAAGCCCAGAATCGTCTCTACAATTGCTTTTTCTAATCGGTCTTTTAGATATTCTTGTGGCGTTAATCGTGCTTTTAAAACCAATAAGGATAGTTCTTTTGTGGGCCGCTCTTTGGGGGGCGTGGACGGCTCTGGTTCGCCCATTAGTGGGTGAACCCATTTGGGATTTTGTAGAAAGGTCTGCAAATTGGGGCGCGCCTTTAGCACTGCTTTTATTGCGAGGTTGGCCCAAGGGTAAAGACTGGTTTAGGTAAAAATGATAAAATGGGAAAACAAAAAAGCGGCAAAGCCGCTTTTTTGATACACTTAATATAATGAAAAAATCCCTACCTTTCATATTAGCCATTCTTGTTTTAATCTTTGCTTCCTATACCGCGCTTTCCCACAATAGCCCAAGGAGAATAAAGAATTATCCGTCTTTCGGAACTAAAATTATCGCATTCGGAGACTCTTTGGTGGAAGGGGTTGGGGCGACGGAAGGAAACGATCTTTTTTCTCTCCTAAGTCGGCAACTTGGTGAACCGATTTATAATTATGGAAGAGCGGGTGATACGACAATACTGGCACTAGAAAGATTACCCGATGTTTTGGAAGAAGTTCCAAGTCCCAGAGTTGTCGTTATACTTCTCGGTGGCAATGATTTTTTACAGGGAATTCCGAAGGAGATAGTATTTTCAAACTTGGAAAAAATCATACAATCTTTTCAAGACCACGGAGCCGTCGTTATGCTCCTAGGCATAAGAGGTGGAGTTTTTAAGGATAATTTTGAAAAAGATTTCAAAAATCTTAGGGACACTTATCACATTGCTTATGTTTCAAATATATTGGAAGGTTTGATTACCGACAGATCAGCAATGTTTGATTCCATACACCCCAACGATATAG
>PFXE01000041.1 GCA_002791475.1 Candidatus Zambryskibacteria bacterium CG_4_9_14_3_um_filter_40_16
CCTTCCGCCCAAAATGGAGCGAAGGGCGCTACGATTTTGGAAAATTGCAAAATGACAAACCCTAGAGTGGCCAAAGCATTTTCTTTAACGCTTACATCCTCTGACTTGAACCTGTCTCTTGAGCGTCTTAAATACCACTGTGATAACTCCGCTACAAATTCTCTTATTTCTCTCGCGGCTTCAAGAACTTTGTATGTTTCCATTTTTTGCGTTACCACCCTTGTGGTGCGGTCAAGTTTCGCCATAATCCACTCGTCCAAAACGTGGTTGCTTTTTGGTTTTTCGTTGTCTATTTTAGTGGTTTTGTAAAGTTTGTAAAAATTAACAACATTATTAAAGAGATTAAAAACTTTTTTAACAATCTCATCTACCGTTTTTTCATCAAAATTTTTAGGTTCCCCGGGTTGGTTGACTGAATACATCCAGAACCGAAGAGGGTCAACCCCGTATTTATCAATCATCTCCCAAGGATTTACAACATTACCCCTTGATTTAGACATTTTTTGCCCCTTGTTATCCAAAATATGACCTAAAGAGATGGCGTTTCTGTACGCCAAACCTTTGCCCATAAGTATTCCAATGGCATGAAGCGTATAAAACCATCCCCTAGTTTGGTCTACCCCTTCAGATATAAAATCCGCTGGATAAAAAATTTCTTTTGAGACACTGTTTAGTTTTGAATCTTGCGCAAATGGCATTGAACCGGAATCAAACCAAACATCAATAACTTCCGGCACTCTTTTCATCCTATTGCCACTTTTGGAGACAAGTTCAATCTCGTCTATATAAGGTTTGTGCAAATCAAGCACATATTCTTCGTCGTGGGGTATGGGAGTAAAATCCAGTAAAAGCAATGCTCCGGTAAAATGCGGGTCACCCCTGTATATTTCATAAGAGCGATCGTCATCCGCGCCCTCTACAACAGCAGGCAGAACTTCAATCCCTACGCCGTGGGTAATAATCAAAATATTTTCATTTTTATATTTTGACTCTATGTCGTAAAGAAAATTCCCAAAACGGATTTTTGCGTCAAGATGGCTCTCGCCTTTTTCCAACACGATGCGATAAGGTTTTGTTCCTTTTTGAGATTCTATCCATCGATTTTTTTCCGTCCAGGTTTTACCCTCAAAAACTCCTGGATTAAGTTCCCCCAGGCGTTCGTCAAAAACAACACCTTCCTTAGATAGCCCCAATGCGCTTGCTATTATACCCGCTGTTTCCCGTGTGCGAATAAATGGTGAGGAAAAAATCTTCGTAATACTCTCTTTACGCAATTTCTCCGCAATGTCGAGTGATTCTTCCTTCCCCTTATCGGTCAAGTGAACGTTTTTTTCATCTGAATAGCTAATCTTGTCGGATAAATTGTGTTCCGCTTCTCCGTGTCGCGCCACAAAATATTTATTACCGGATTTTTTTATTTTTTTCTTAATATCTTCCACGGAACCCATAACCTCCATTTCACTGCCGTCTTCGGAAATCCAAAGAGGCAGGGGCGTGCCCCAAAATCTTTCTCTTGAAAACGCCCAGTCCTTAACATCTCTAAGCCACTCTCCAAATCTTCCTTCTTTAATATAGTCCGGCTCCCAATTTATTTTTTTATTTTCAGAAAGGAGAGTGTTTCTCAATTTTGACATAGCCACATACCACGAATCGCGAGCGTAATATATGAGAGGGGTGTCGCATCTCCAACAAAAGGGGTAAGAATGTTCATACTTCTCTTTTTTCAAAAGTAATCCTCGTGCCGAGAGGTCTTTCACTATCTCAACAGCTGTTTCTTCATCTTTCACAAATTTACCGGCAAATATTCCGCTATGCGCGGTAAAGTGCCCTGTCTCATCCACCAAATGAAACTTTGGAAGGTTAACCTTATTCCCCAATTCAAAATCATCTTGTCCATACATTACGGCAGTATGAACAATCCCCGTTCCCTCTTCCGTCGTTACAAAATCCGCCGGATAAATTTTGAAAGCGTTTTCAAGTTTACCGCGTTCACCAGCCGAAATATTTTCATTTAGGTATCCATAGAGTGGCTCGTATTTTTTCCCCACTAAATCAGACCCTCTTCCTTCCATTAAAACTTTGGCGTGTGGGTCTATGTGCATTAATCTATCTTTTGCAAGCCAAATTTCTTCACCCTCAATATCGGCCAAAATATAATCAATCTCATTTCCCACCGCCAAAGCGACATTACCAAGAAGCGTCCAGGGAGTGGTTGTCCAAGCCAAAAGATAGGTGTTGTCCTCTCCAACAACCTTAAACTTCACATAAACTGATAAATCTTTTATATTCTGATACCCTTGGGCCAATTCGTGGGATGAAAGGGCTGTTCCGCATCTGGGGCACCAAGGTAGCACCTTGTAGTCTTTGTATAAAAGACCGTCATCTGCGATTTTTTTTACAATGCCCCACAGTTTCTCCATATATGCCGAAGAATATGTGACATAAGGGTCATTCAAATCAAGCCAAAAACCAATCCTTTCGGTAAACTTCTGCCACTCATCAATGTATGTCCAAGCATTTTCTCTGCATTTCTTGTTAAATTTCGCAATACCGTATTCTTCAATCTCTTTTTTTGATTTTAATCCGAGTTGTTTTTCCACCTCAATTTCAACAGGAAGTCCGTGGGTATCCCATCCGGCCTTTCTTCTAACATGGAAACCTAGCATTGTTTTGTAGCGCGGAATAGCATCCTTGAACGCTCGTGATTCAAGATGGTGAATTCCTGGTTTGCCATTCGCCGTTGGCGGTCCTTCATAGAAAACAAACTCTCCAGAGGGAGATTCCCGTGCCAAGCTTTTTTCAAAAATATTATTTTCTTTCCAATATTTAAGAATTTCTTCCTCCTTTTGAGCTATGGGGCTTTTATTTTCCTCAAGATTTTCTTTATTTTGAGCCATATATAAGGAAATCTTATCACTTTTTTAATCTTTGGAAAAGAGATTGTCCCACGACATGATGTTACATTTTATAAGGCGCGACTATACCCAAGATTTTTAGTCCGTTTCTAAGAACAATTTGAACAGATTTTGTTATTGCTATTCTTTCGGTAGAAACACCCCCATCTTTTGGATTGATTATCTGATTATGAGCGTAAAAATTGTTAAAAGCGGATGCAATCTCCAAAAGATAGGAGACCAACAGATTGGGAGAATGCTCCGTATTTGCTCGCTCAACAACTTCTGGAAACCTGTAAAGCAATCTGGTTACATTGCTTTGTTCTTCTAGGGTGTTGTTTTTTCTTTCTTTTTTAAACTCTTTAATCAAATTAAAATTTAAATTGTATTGCTCAATAACCGAACTCGCTCTGGCGTGCGTATATTGCAAATAGGGACCAGAATCTCCTTCAAATGATAGAGACTTTTCCAAGTCAAAAACAATATCCTTGCCGGGAGATTGTTTAAGTATTGAATATTTTATTGCTCCTACCGCAATACTCTTTGCCAAGCCGTCCACATTTTCTATTTTTTTGTTGCTTTGAGATATTTTGTCCTTAACTTTTTTGGCAACCTCATCAATAAGCCATTCCGCCGTGACAATACTGCCGCCCCTAGAAGACATTTTCCCGGTCGGCAAACGCATTACTCCGTGTGAAACATGCTTGGTCTTTTTTTTGAGTTCTGGATATATATATTCCATAGCCTTCAGCACGACATTAAAATAATCATTGACCTCATTCGCTGTTATCACTATTGAAATATCGTACGAATATCTGTCGTATTTAATTTTCGCCAAAGCGAGCTCTTTGGCTTCATATGTTGGTATGCCGTGTGAGTTTATAAAAACCCTGGTGTGGAGAGAGGGGGTTAGTTTTTCCGCACGAAATATTGTCGCTCCCTCGCTTTTCTCAAACACTCCTTCCGTATTTTTCTCCACAAGCCTCTTGCCTTCTGAAGCGACATCACTTTCAAAAAAATAGAAGTCAAATTTGGTACCTAAAATTTTGTAGATTTTATCAAAATCAGCAAGTGTCAACTTTTTACCCAAATCATACGCGCCTTGAATTTCCTTGTAACCGCCAGAGTATATTTTTTTATTTATTTCCTCCGTAAACTTCTTAAAACCTTCATCCTTTTCAAATAATTTTGCACCCTCTGTATAAGACTTGCCAACGTCTTGAGCATTATTCCAAGACACGTTTTCTTTCAATTTAAACGCTATGGCGTTAGCTACATGTATTCCAACATCTCCTTGATAATTTACTCTTTTTACTTCTGCCCCACTCCACTCTATTAACCCGGCTATTGCCTCACCCACGGTATTGCTCATCAAGTGACCGATATGAAATTCCTTAAAAGGATTTGGGTCGGTATACTCCACCATTATTTTTTTGCCTGCGAGTTTATCGTCTCTGCCAAACTTTTCGTCGTCTTGAAGAATTTGGTCTAACGAGTCTTTCAAAAATTCTTTTGAAAGGAAAAAATTTATAAACCCCGCCCCCGCAACTTCAACTTTCTCTAAAAAGTCGTTTTTTGTTTCTATTATCGCTAACGACAGTTTCTCTCCAATTTCTTTTGAGTTTTTATTTAACTCTTTACCTAAAATTAGAGCCACATTCGTAGAATAATCTCCGTGAGAAATTTCATTGGGATGCTCAACAACAAAATCCGTAATTGGCAACTTTAAGTCGGACAGCGCTGTATTTATAAGATTTTTTATTTTTTCCATTGTTTGTATTATCATATCATTTTGCACCAAATAGAAGACCCCGCCGTCAAAGCGAGGTCTTGGTGGTTCTTACACTCCTTCTTCCGTCAACTTGAGAACAACATCAAGCGCGGATTTGAACACTTCGTCAGGGGAAAGGGAGGCATCAATGATTGTGTGATACCTCTCTCTTGCTACAAAATGTTTGTACCCGCTTCGTACTGTGTGGTGGAACTTTATCTCTTTTTCGTCAAATCTGTTTGTATCTCCAGCTGTTTGCCGTCTCTTCAATCCAATTTCTGGATCAAGATCTAAGAGAATATAGTGAGGGCAAAGCCAGTCCTCATCCCCGATAGGTTTGAGGTATCTTCGTTGCACCACCCGAAAAAGTTCTTCAAACTCACGCAGGCCGTGTGCGTATATCTGATAGACAAAAGTTGACGCGTCTAGTCTATCAGTAACCACGTGCCTGCCACGAGCCAAAGCTGGTCGAATGACTTTGTTGAAAAGCTCCAACCGAGAAACCATAAATAGCATAAACTCGGTTTCTGGTAGCATATCGTATTGGCGAGAGAAAAGAATGTCCCTAATCTCCTCACCAAATTCCGTTCCTCCCGGCTCTCTGCAAAAAAGAAACCGCCCACTACGCATAAGGTCCTTTTTGAGTCTTTTCCACACAGTAGTTTTGCCAGAACCTTCGCCCCCTTCAAGAGCGATGAGCCTCCCGACAGTCATATGGCCTCCGAGTTAAGGACAAGTAAAAGAACTGGTTCGTTTCTGTTTTCTCCCAAAAGAATATATGTCTTTTCACTTAAGTCAACTTAATGAAGGCGGATTTGGCGAATAATCCATTTTGTAGCACTTTAAATCAAAGGGGAATATGTTCGCGCCAATAGTTTCTTAGTGTATCATATATAATATACTAAGGGTTGAGGATTGACGGGAAAAAACAAAAATCGTACTCTGTACGAGGAGTGCGATCTTTTCATAACATTTTCACCACAACGGGAGGAACCGATGAGACAATACCTTGACCTCATGGAAAACATCATGAAAAACGGAGTAGACCGCAAGGGGCGAAACGGCTGGACCAGAGCACTTTTCGCTCACCAGTTGCGCTTTAACCTTGGCGGTGGATTCCCGGCAATGACTACCAAGAAGCTGGCCTTCAAGTCCGTCTTGAGCGAGTTGATTTGGTTTCTTGAAGGTTCCGGGGACAACAACCGGCTCAAGAAATTGATCGGCAGAGAAAACACAATCTGGAGCGAGAATGCCGAGGCTCCATACTGGAAACACCTAGCCCGCTATGATGGGGATTTGGGGCGAATTTACGGAGTGCAGTGGAGAAGCTGGCAAACGCCGGACGGAAGGGAGGTTGACCAGATTGGTCAATTACTTGAGAGGATAAAGACCGACCCCTTTGACCGGCGATTGGTTGTAACTGCCTGGAATCCGGGAGAGTTGAGCAAGATGGCTTTGCCACCTTGCCACATGCTCTTTCAGTTCTTCGCCTACCCGGACGGTCGCCTGTCACTTCATATGGTGCAGAGAAGCTGTGATGTGTTTCTGGGAGTGCCATTCAACATCGCTTCCTACGCCCTGCTTCTCTCCATGGTCGCACAGGTCTCCGGCATGAAGCCGTTTGAGTGCGTCATCACGCTAAACGACGTTCATATCTATCACGAACACTTTGATGCCGTCAAAGTGCAGCTTGCGCGCTCGCCTATGGTTCTTCCTCGGCTTTGGCTAAACCCTGAAGTCAGCGACCTTTTCTCATTCGGGATGAAGGACGTTGAACTTGTGGGTTACGAATCCCACCCGGCAATAAGAGCGAAAATGCTGGCTTAGTCACAGCTAGCTCGTGATCGAGGCGCCGAGATAGAAATGATCCAGCCCCTCGGTTTCGCATTGCGCGAAACCGAGGGCTGTTTTTTTTATTTCTCATCTATATAATATCCTCATGGCATTATCTGATAAGAAAATTATT
>PFXE01000015.1 GCA_002791475.1 Candidatus Zambryskibacteria bacterium CG_4_9_14_3_um_filter_40_16
TTTTCAGACTTAGAGATACGGAAGGCATACCGTTTGGCAAGGCGCTTGAATTCGCGGAATTTGCTTCAAGCAAAACGGATGTTAGCCCAGCTCTTATTCTCGCCATTCTTTCTCAAGAATCCGACCTTGGCAAAAACCAAGGGTCTTGCATACTCTCAAGTCTTGAAACCGGAAACGGGGTGGGTAAAAATACCGGCAGGGTCTTTGAACAAGTTATGAAAGCACCGAGAGATACGGTGCCTTTTGAAAATATTACAAAGCGATTAGGGCTAGATTGGACACTGACTCCGGTTTCATGTCCTCCAGGTACGGTGTATAAAGTGGGGCGTGGTTTCGGCGGAGGAATGGGTCCAGCACAATTCATACCATCCACTTGGGAGTTATTTAAAAATAGAATCGGTTCGGCTGTGGGCGTATCCGGGGCTCAAGCAAATCCGTGGAATCCACAGCATGCGTTTGTAGCCACGGGAATTTTTCTATCAGACTTGGGCGCGAGTTCAAATTCTTACACTTCCCAAAGAAATGCGGCTTGTAAATATTATTCCGGCGCTTCGTGTACGGCAGGAAGGCAACCTCCTAATGTATTCTATGGTGATTCGGTACTGAAAAAAGCGGAAGAGATTCAAGCCAATATTGATTTTTTGAAGGGAGTTTAGGATAGTTTTCAGGTGTCAGTTACTAGCTTTCAGAAAAAACAGGAGAGAAGAAAAAACACCTTTATTTAAAGGTGTTTTTTGATGCTTGGTACACGAAAATGTAAAAATACTTGACAAAATCTGTGAGTTTGCTATAATGATAATTACATCGGGTAAGGGTCGACCGCAAGGAGGCCCTTCGCCACTAAGTGGTGTTTTGACCCCGATGTATATGTTTTGGTGGCACCCACCCACGGGTGCCACAAACCAATGGCGCCTACGGGTGCCGCCAACCAAACCCCGGCCGCTAGCGCGTGTCGGGGTTTTTCATATACAAATTTGCAAAATTTAATATTCCTGTTATATTTATTGAACAATGAAAAAAGAAATTCATCCTCAATATTTTGAAAATGCCAAAGTTACTTGCGCTTGTGGCAATATTTTTACTATAGGATCTACCAAAGAAAAGATTGAGGTGGAAATTTGTTCTGCTTGCCATCCATTCTATACGGGAAATGAAAAAATATTGGATTCAGCGGGAAGGGTAGAGAAATTTAAAACCAAGAGAGCAAAAGCCACCAAATCAAAAACCACCCCAAAGAAGTAGATTGGTTTCGGTCTCTTTCCTTTTTTCTTTGATGGTTTTTTATGGAGGATTTAAACAAATACAGAGAAAATCCAAAAACATCCTACTTATTTGGATTGTACGAAAACCTTCTCAAAGAAGAGGAGGCGGTTTCTGTCTTGAATGAAAATGATGCTTCTATGAAAGAACTTGTAAACGAAGAGCTGGTAAAAATCAAAGAGCAAAAAGATGTTTTGAAAAAGCAAATGGATAATATTTTGAAATCCGAAGAAATTGAGAAAGAATTTCCAAACGAAATACTTCTTGAAATAAGGGCTGGTGTTGGAGGAGAAGAAGCGGCATTATTTGCCGAGAAATTGGCTCAAATGTACAAAAAATATTCGGAAATTCAAGGTTGGCTGTGGAGTATGATCAACGAATCAAGAAGCGCCCTTGGCGGATATAAAGAAGCAACTTTTGAAATTCACGGTAAAGGGGTTTATGAAGATATGCGATTTGAGACGGGAGTACACAGAATTCAAAGAGTTCCTGAAACCGAAAAATCCGGCAGAGTGCATACCTCAACCGCGTCGGTTGCGATTTTACCCATTAGAAAAAAAACAAAAATAGAAATTAACCCTGTAGATTTGCAGATTGAGTTTTCCAGATCCGGTGGCGCGGGCGGTCAAAATGTAAACAAGGTGGAAACCGCTGTCCGAATCCTCCACAAACCAAGCGGAATAGATGTCCGGTCAACTTCAGAAAGAAGCCAAGGAGCAAACAAAGAAAAAGCCATGATGATATTGATGGCTAAACTGGAAGCGTTGAAAGAAGAAGAAGAGCACAAAAAATTTGCCGACAACAGAAAGAACCAAATAGGCACCGCAGACCGCTCTGAGAAAATAAGAACATACAATGTTTTGCAGGACAGAGTTACTGACCACAGAATAAAAGAATCGTGGCACAATATCCCGTCAATTTTTGGAGGTCAATTGGAAGAAATAATAAACGCCCTGAAGGAGGAATCCAAAAATGACTCTTCTATTGCGTGACCCGACTCTATTTGCTAGTATTCCCCTTACACATTTCAAAATATGAATGCGAAAGAAAAGCAAAAAAATGACAAGATAGAAGGCCTCTTCAAAGTGGGGGCTCATTTTGGAATGATTAAATCTCGCCGTCACCCGTCAACAAAGGGTTATATATTCGGCGCAAAAAACAAGGTTGAGATATTTGATCTTGGAAAAACGGTGGAAGCTCTAGAGAGGGCGAAAGAAGCTGTAAGGAGTGTGGCAGAAAACAACGGAGCGATGCTTATCGTGGGTGGCAAAAATGAAGCCCAAAGAGCGGTGAGTAACGCTGGTGAATCTTTGCAGGCGCCATATGTTGCGGGAAGATGGCTTGGCGGAACTCTTACAAATTTTTCTGAAATAAGAAAAAGAATAAACAAATTAGAAGACCTTCTTTCTCAAAAGGAAAAAGGAGAGCTGGCAAAGTACACAAAAAAAGAAAGGTTGCTTATAGACAGAGATATAGTTTATCTACAGAAATTTTTTTCAAGTCTAATAACTCTCAAAGGTTTACCGAAATTAATGTTCGTCATTGACCCCAAGAGAGAGCATATTGCGGTTGCGGAGGCATTAAACTTAAACATACCGATAGTTGCACTTGCAAGTTCAGATTGTAATGTACGAGAGATTGATTATCCCATTCCCGCCAATGATTCTTCGGCGGCGAGTATTGCATATTTTGTAAACGAGATAGCACAAGCTTACCAAAAAGGGAAACAAGACGCACCCAGCACCACAGAAAAAACAAAAGTGGATTAATAAATAATTGTAATTTATTCGGGAGGTATTTTGATTATTTAAAAAAACATGGCAACCACAGAACAGGTAAAAGAATTGAGAAAACGAACAGGGCTTTCAATCATGCAATGCCAAAACGCTCTTGATGAAGCGAATGGAGATATTGAGAAAGCGATAACAATATTACAGAAAAAGAGCGGAGAAATCGCAAGCAAAAAATCTACTAGAACACTGGGTTCGGGGACAATAGAATCTTATATTCATAACAATGGAACAGCGGGCGCTATTGTTGAACTGTCGTGCGAAACGGATTTTGTTGCCAAAAATGAGGAGTTTAAAAAAATTGCTTATGAAATCGCAATGCAGATTGTGGCAAGCGACCCGGAATTTCTAAATGCAGACGATGTAACCGATGAGGTGAAGAAATCCGCCGAAGAGGTATTTTCCAAAGAAACGGAAGGAAAGACGGAAGATATAAAAAAGAAAATAATGGAAGGAAAATTGTCTTCATATTTTGAAGAAAAGATTCTTATGGAACAGCCGTATATAAAGGACCCGTCTCTTAAGATAAAAGACCTGATTACTGGTGCTACTCAAAAGTTTGGCGAAAGGGTAGAGATAAGAAGATTCGCTCGATTTTCCACCCAAAATTAAAATGATACCTGGATTAATTTTCTCTGTGTTTTTGATATTGACGATTTTTTTTGTTGTCTTTAAAGTTGTCCGATCTAAAAGGGTGGGTGAAAAATTAACGGGTTTGAGGGAAGAAAAAGTATCTAAGTTGGATGAATGGGTGATAAGGGTTATTGGATTGGGAGGAAATTTATACCTTAAAATTTATAGCGGAACAAAAATGGTTGTTACAAAACATATTCCAAGAATACTTTTTGACTTTCTATCAAAAGTAAAAAATAAAACAAAAAATAATTATTATGAAATTTTATCAATTAGAGGCGGTAGAGTTGTAAGCGCGAACAAAAGAAACTCCGAATTTTTGAAAAAAATGGAAATTGTTAGGATGAATGGGAATAATCATGGTATTGAAAATAATACCAAAGTTTAACAAACAGCTTCATTTTGTGATAAAATCCCATTGAGAAAGTGGCCGCCTTAGCTCACGCCTTCGCTCAAATTGCATTTGAGCTTCGGACGTACAAGTAGTAGAACTTTTCACTGCGAGCTTGTGCTTTGAAGCTTCGATGTAAAATCGGAGCGTAGTAGTGCCGCCTTAGCTCAGTGGTAGAGCAACGCTTTTGTAAAGCGAAGGTCCTCGGTTCAAATCCGAGAGGCGGCTCCATTAAAAATATCCCGTGGATACGGGGTATTTTTAATGGAGCCTTCTCTGATATACTTGTTACAATTATGGGTAAAGACACCGTATTAAAATTTCCAAAAGGGTTTTTTTGGGGCGCCTCAACCTCCTCATTCCAAGTTGAGGGTGGAATTACAGGTACGGATTGGGAAAGTGCCGCTGAAAAAGGTTTGGTTCCGAAAATTGGCAAAGCTGCTGACCACTACAATCGGTACGACCAAGATTTTGATATTGCTAAGTCGCTCGGACACAATGCACATCGTTTCTCTATTGAGTGGTCCAGGATCGAACCCGAAGAAGGTAAATTTAACCACAATGAGATTGAACACTACCGCAATGTCATTAAGGCTTTAAGAGCCCGCAACATTGAACCATTCATAACTCTTTGGCACTTCACCTTGCCACTGTGGTTTTCAGAAACCGGTGGTTTTGAACGCAAGGACGCACCGGAGATTTTTGCCCGTTATTGTTCTTTTGTGGTAGATAGTCTAAGCAACATTTGTACTCATTTCTCGACCATTAATGAGCCCAATGTGTTTGCAAGTCATGGCTGGCTCTATGGCGCGTGGCCGCCGTTTAAACGGGGCAAGTTTCTATGGATAAAATTTGGTAAACCAGATGGCACTTGGAAGTCGGCACAAACTCTCTCTTTTTCCAATACGCTTATGTACTTTAAGGTCACAAATAATCTAGTCAGAGCACACAATGAATCATATGTAGCGATTAAGAAAACTTCGCCACAGGTTAATGTCAGTGTTGCAAAACATGTGCACGCATTTGATTCCAACTGGAACCCTTTCAACAAAATACTAGCCAAAATAGCCGCGTATCTACAAAGTGGAAGGTTTATGAACGGCATTAGAGGCCACTTCGATTCTATCGGGCTGAATTATTATCGGTACACCAAATTCGGGGATAGGGAAGTTTATCCAAAAAGTGACATGGGATGGAATGTTAATCCGGAAAAGATAGAACTTGCTCTTAAATATTTGGCACGCTATAAGAAACCTATCTTTATTTCTGAAGCCGGAGTGGCTGATGCTCTAGATAAAATCCGAGCAGAATACATAAAAAAACAAGTTGAAGGTACGTGGAGAGCCTTGCAAACTGGAGTGGATGTGCGTGGACATATGTACTGGTCACTCTTGGATAACTATGAGTTGGCTTTGGGATATGAAAAGAGATTTGGCTTGGTTGAAATTAATTATGAAACCCTTGAAAGAAAAATTCGCCCGTCCGCATTTGTATATAAACAGATAGCGGAAAATAATGGGCTATAATTGATTCATGTCAACGGCGCTTCTCTCAATCTTTTTTGTGGTAATCGGGCAATTCCTAAATGCCTCCATTGTTTTAATAGACAAATACATAGTTACTAAGACGACAGTTTCTAAGCCGGCCGTGTATGCTTTCTATGTTGGTATAATATCTGGAGTGGTTATTGCCCTTCTTCCTTTGGGCATTATTGAGTTTCCCAGTGCCACGGTTTTGGGTCTGTCCGTTCTTTTGGGATTAATATTCATTTTGTCTATCATACTGCTCTTCACGGCCTTAAAAGCCGCCAATGCCACCGATGTTGTTGCGTGGCTTACCGCATTTTCTACCATATCCACCTTTCTATTAAGTGGATTACTTTTAAATGAATCTTTGCCCGGCTCTTTTCCCTTCGCTCTCGTTTTTTTCATTATTGGCGCCGTAATGGTCGGCCATTTTCGCTTTAACAGAAAATCTTTTTTATTGGTGATTATATCGGGGATTTTGTTTGGTCTTTCTGCTGTTTTAATAAAAATTTTATTTCAACACACCACATTTTGGAATGGATTTTTTTGGTCAAGAATGGGAAATGTCTTTGGCGCGCTGATTCTTTTGAGCTTCTCACAAATTAGATTAGGATTAGTCAATACTTCAAAATCAGTGGGTCATAAAGCTTCATTTCTTATAATTCTAAACAGAGTTCTTGGTGGAGTGGCGTTTTTAAGTATTCTTTACGCAATTCGACTGGGTTCGGTATCAATAGCCAACGCTCTTGGCTCTTTGCAATTCGTATTTGTATTTTTAATGGTGTTTTTGTTAAGGCACAAAATACCCGATTTGTTTCATCATGAATTTAGACCTGGACACATCGCTCATAAAATAGTCTCTATAGTATTTATTATCACGGGCTTTTTTGTTTTGTTCTTATGAACCATTTCAAAAAAATATTAAAAATAATAGCGATTATCGCTATCACTTTGGTGGTGATTTTTCTAGGGCTTTCCGCGAAAAAGGACCCTGACCAAATTTTTTATGGCGTTTCATTTAGCAAATTTCATTCCGACGAACTAAAGCTGCCATGGAAAGATGTTTATAAAGCCATACTTGATGATTTGGGCGTGAGAAGATTTCGCCTCTCGGCACATTGGCCGATAACAGAGCCCGAAAGAGGGAATTATAATTTTTCAGAATTGGATTACCAAGTTGAAGAAGCTCAAAAAAGGAATGCCGAGGTTATTTTGGTAGTAGGAAGACGAGCTCCGGGATGGCCGGAATGCCATGAACCTCAATGGGCGACACAGCTACCATGGGAAGAGAGAAAAGAAGCAATTCTTTCTTACGTGGAGGCGACAGTTAATCATTATAAGGGCTATGAAAATATAAAGTATTGGCAAGTGGAGAATGAGCCGTTTCTTTCGGTTTTTGCAAAAGAGCAGTGCGGTGATTTTGATGAAGACTTTTTCAAAGAGGAAGTGTCTTTGGTAAAGAAACTGGACCCATCAAGAAATATTTTGGTAACTGATAGCGGAAACTTGGGTCTTTGGGCTAATCCATGGCGCTCTGGAGATATTTTTGGCACAAGTGTTTACATATACCTTTGGAATCCAACGATAGGACAAGTGAAGACTGTATACCTGCCGTCTTTTTATAAAGCAAAGGCAAATTTAATGGAATTAATTTTTGGAAAAAAGAAAAGTATTTTGATTGAACTTTCTACCGAACCGTGGTTGTTGGCACCCATAGTTGACTCCCCCTTAGATGTTCAAATTTCCAGGATGGACATAGAAAAATTTAATAGCATAATTTCTTTCGCCGAAGGTACGGGTTTTGACGAGCAGTATCTTTGGGGGGCGGAATGGTGGTATTGGATGAAAGATAGGGGTCACCCGGAATATTGGGCTAGAGGAAAAGAGATTTTTTCAAATAGTAGGTAGACAGCCCTTCTAATCTAATTGGTGATAACAAGAATAGTTTGATAGAGTGGCTACTTTAAACACAATGGACTATAAGGATACAGAATATTTTAAAGTTGGTAGGGCGTCGGATCTCCAAGGTGGGGACAGGTTCCTGTATCGGATGTTAGAAATAATGCCCGGATTTTTGTCTTGGTCCACCATTCTTGGCACAATATTTTTGTCCGCCTTTTTCCCCACAGCCGCCGCATATTTCATTATCTCATTTGATTTGTACTGGCTTTTGAAGACCGCATATCTTTCTGTGCACCTAAGGCATAACTGGAAAAGAATCAAATATAATCTTTCTGTGGATTGGTCTCTGATGATATCAAAAATGAAATATGAACATATTTATCACATGGTTATATTGCCTTTCTATAAAGAACCGCAAGATGTTATAGAAGAAAGTATTAAGTCTCTTGTGGCGTCGCAGTACGATAAGAAAAAAATGATAATCATTCTTGCCAGAGAAGAGAGGGCGGGAGACCAATCCGAAAAAACCGCAGAAATAATAAGAAAAAAATATGGAAATGATTTCGGATATTTTTTGGTAACCGCGCATAAAGAAGGAGTGGCGGGTGAAATGGCAGGAAAGGGTTCCAACATTTCTTTTGCCGCTGAAATGGCGAGAACAGAAATTTTGGATAAGAGTGCTATTCCATATAAAGATGTAATAGTTTCAGCGTTTGATATAGATACAGTAGCATACAAACAATTTTTTCTTTGTTTAACTTGGCATTTTCTTACCTCTCCAAATCCACTCAAAACATCTTTTCAACCCGTTCCTTTTTACAACAACAATATCTGGGATGCGCCCGCATTGTCTAGAGTAGCCGCCGGTTCTAGTACTTTTTGGCAAATGATGCAACA
The DNA here is from genome assembly GCA_002791475.1 of Candidatus Zambryskibacteria bacterium CG_4_9_14_3_um_filter_40_16. Taxonomy (GTDB): domain Bacteria; phylum Patescibacteriota; class Minisyncoccia; order Phycocordibacterales; family Zambryskibacteraceae; genus UM-FILTER-40-16. Next base: position 8,400 of record PFXE01000015.1, read on the forward strand.
GGAGAGACCCGAAAAATTGGCGACTTTCTCATCACACTCTGTCAGTTTCCAGACACTTTTTGAAGTTGGTTATTGGCAAAAAAATATTGTTTCGGAAGATTCCAGAATCTTTTGGAACCTTTTTATGGCTCAAAATGCCGATTACACGGTTACTCCACTTTCTTATCCGGTATCTATGGACGCCAATGTCAGTCACTCATGGTGGCAAACCGCTATAAATGTTTATAAACAGAATAGGAGGTGGTCATGGGGAGTTGAAAATGTTCCGTATTTAATTTTTGGGTCCATAAAAAACAAAAAAATTCCTCTTTGGAAGAAAATCAAAGTGATTTTTGTTCAAACGGAAGGATTCTGGTCTCTCGCCACCAATCCCATATTAATTTTTATACTGGGGTGGTTGCCGGTTATTTTGGGTGGAGCAAGCTTTAATAAAACAGTTTTGTCTTATAATTTACCCTTTTTAACTCGCAATATAATGATAGTCGCAATGTTGGGCTTAATCCTGTCTGGTATAATATTCATATCCTTTTTACCTGAAAGACCAAAACACAGAAGCAAATATTCAAGAATATTAATGGTTTTTCAATGGATTTTGGTGCCCATAACCATAACAGTATTTGGCGCTATCCCCGGGTTGGAAGCGCAAACCCGATTACTTTTTGGGAAATATATGGGGTTTTGGGTTACCCCTAAACACAGAACTTAAAAATGAATACCGCACGAAGCCGTAGTCGCGGTTTCAATAAATGATAAACTATAAATATGAAACTAAGTCGAAGAATTTACAAATATAGTTTTGCGCAGATATTACCAGACCGCAACCTTCTTCGTACGGCATGAAACCTCTTTCCAAAAGAAAAAGAACAGTATACTTGCTAGTTTCTTTCTTGGTTTTTATAATACTTGCTCCGTTTTTGATTCTTTATGCAAGGGGATATAGATTAAGCGAGGTGTTTAAACTTTTTCCAACAGGAGGTCTTTATGTTTCCGTGGGTCAATCTGGAGTTAATGTTTATCTTGATGATGAGCCGATTAAGAAAACGAATATTTTCCAAAAGACTGTTTTTGTCCAGAATCTAAAACCTTCTGAGTATAAGGTAAGTGTCTCAAAAGAAGGTTTTCAGGGGTGGGAAAAAATTCTTTCTGTTTATCCAGAAACGGTTACAGAAGTCAGGCCGTTTATATTACCAGAAGAACCCATTCTAATAGAAGTTTTGCCGACAATCCCATCTTCTCAAAATTCCACATCAACATCAGCTTCTTCCAGTGTGGAAATAGTCAATCCAGAATATGAAAATGTGAGTGAGTTGTTTACAAAAAAAAGCGAAACGGCAACCACCACAAATAATATTTCAACATCAACAGATAAAATAAAGACGGTTCGCAAGTTTTCAATAGAAAGTATTGATGATTCTCTTTTTATCAAATGGACAGGAAACTTAGAAGATGTCCCTGCGTATTTTTGTCAAAGCAATATATGTAATGACGAAATTGTAATAAAAATGGCATATCCAATTAAAAAATTTGACTTTTTCCCAGGAAGAGACGATTTGATCATTGTTGGTCTGTTGGACGGTATATTTGTCACTGAATTAGATATTCGTTCAAAGCAAAACATCGCCACACTTGCTCTTGGTGACGGTCTTGATTTTAGAGTTGTTAACGGGGATAAGATTTACATAAGAAAAGGCAAGCAATTTTTCTTGGTTTCTTTATAGTTTGCAAATTTATTCATAAAGATTTGGTTCTTTAGATTATCGGGTTATAATTACCCCACTATGTCAGAAGAGGGTCATATTCATCCAATTAGTCAAATAATAAGTAACACCGAAGCCATTTTTAGAGAAATGGGCTTTGCCGTTGCAAGCGGTCCAGAGATGGAAACCGAGTATTACAATTTTGATGCGCTTAATATACCCACGCATCATCCAGCAAGAGATATGTGGGATACATTTTGGATAAAACCGGAGAATGCCAGAAAGTTACTAAGAACGCACACCTCACCCGTTCAGGTTAGATATGCGGAAACACACAAACCGCCAATAAGGATAATTGTTCCAGGAAAAACTTTTAGACATGAAGCAACTGATGCCACCCACGAAGCTCAATTTTTTCAACTAGAAGGGTTAATGATAGAAGAAGATGTAACGCTTGCTAATCTTAAATTTGTGTTGACAAACTATTTTGAAAAATTATTTGATACCCAAACAAACATTAGATTTCGCCCTAGTTTTTTCCCATTTGTTGAGCCGGGAGTTGAAATTGATATGTCTTGTTTTAAGTGTGATGGTTCAGGTAAGGACTGCAATACTTGCAGAGGGACGGGGTGGATTGAAATTATGGGGGCCGGAATGGTACACCCAAAGGTTTTGCAAGCAATGAAAATTGACCCCAACAAATATAAGGGTTTCGCCTTCGGAGGAGGGGTAGATCGTATTGCTATGATTAAATACGGCATAGACGATATCCGATCTTTTTATTCCGGAGATCTTCGGGTGATAAATCAATTCTAAATTATGCGCGTATCTTATAATTGGTTAAAAACATATTTTGAATCAGAAATCCCATCTCCGGAAAAAATCGGTAATCTTTTGACACAGCATTCTTTTGAGGTTGAATCAATTACACAATTTGAAGAAGATTTTGTTCTTGATATAAAAGTTTTACCGGACCGTTCCCATGACTGCCTCTCACATTTTGGTATAGCGAAAGAAGTTTCTCTGCTTACTTTTGTGCCAATCAAGAAAGAGTTTGTTAATATTGTTCCAATAAGCGCGCCGGAATCAAACATTCTCCAGGTTGAAATTGAAGACCCCAAACTCTGCCCAAGATTCACCGCTGTCGTTATTGAAAATGTTGAATTGAGGGAAAGCCCTGGGTGGCTCAAGGGGGCTTTAAAAAGTTTGGGACAAAAATCCATCAATAACATAGTGGATGCCACCAATTACATAATGTATTCATTGGGCCAGCCTCTACACGCATATGATATGGCCAAACTTAAAGATGAAAGCGGTAACTATCTATTGAGAGCCAGGGTGGCTAGAAAATCAGAAAAAGTAAAAACATTGGATGGGAAGGAGTATGAAATGGATGAAAATATGCAAGTCATTTCTGACGGTATGACGGGAGATAGCGCTTTAGGTATAGCCGGCATAAAAGGGGGGGAAGCAACTAAAATTGATAAAAATACAAAAAGTATAATTATAGAATCCGCCAACTTTCATCCGGTGAATATTAGAAAGACCGCCACAAAGTTAGGACTTCGCACAGACGCATCCATAAGATTTGGAAACGAAATATCCCCAGAGCTGACCCTGCCCGCGATATTTGAAGCTTCTCGTCTTGTTGTAAAGATTGCAGGGACTGAAAAGACCGCGATAGAAGGAATTTGTGATAAATATCCCAGACGAACGTCATTATACAAGGTTGGTTTTTCTTTGTCAGAAGTTCAATCAACTTTGGGTATTGATATTTCCCAAAACGAGATTCAATCAATACTAAACAGGAGGGGGTATGAGTGGGAGGAGGTTTTTCCCAGAGAGAAGATTATGAACACCGCCGAGGGGTTGGTGGGTGTCCCGTATAAATACGGCTCAAGCATTCTTTCTGACGCGCCTACATCGTTTGATTGTTCGTCTCTATCTTCTTATTTGTATATTCAATCAGGCATTTCTTTGCCTAGAATATCCGTGGACCAATATGTTTTTACCGACGAAGTAAAAGAACAAGACGCTCGCCCCGGAGATTTGGTTTTTGCCAATACGGGTAAGGTGGTTAACACTAGCGGTTTGTATTACTCAAAAGTTCTAGATAAAAACATAGAGGAGGTTCCAATAAGGAGCAAATCAGTAGAATTTATTCCCGGTACGGAAGTAGAGGGTGGAATTGACCATGTTGGGATTTATTTTGGAAACGGAGAAGTTTTACACAGTACAAAAGACGAAGGGGGCGTGATAAAAGAAAATTTATTAGATTCAAAAAATTTTAAAAACTTTAGAGGATTCAGGGCTATAAAATCTTTAGATGAAAAACGTTTTGTTGTTACCATTCCGCCAGAGAGGCTTGATTTAAGAATAAAAGAAGACCTGATTGAGGAAGTTGGAAGAATATACGGATATGAAAACATTCCAACCAAAAAAATAAAAAACAATCAAATAAAACCCGAAGTGAACAAGGACGAGTATTATGGCAATATAATAAGAGGTATTCTGATTTCAAAAGGTTTTTCTGAAATCATTTCATATACTTTTGTGAAAAAAGGAGAGATAGAACTTATAAATCCATTGGCGGGAGACAAGAAGTTTTTGCGAAACAATTTAACTGATGGTATTAAGGAATCTTTGGATTTTAATATTGGAAATGCTCTTCTCTTGGGTTTAGAACAAATTAAGGTATTTGAAATAGGAAATGTTTTCCCAAAATCCGGAGAAGTCAAACACCTTGCTTTTGGAATAAAGAATCCGAAAGGCTCTAAAAAGGAAAAATCTGAGGATAAAGATATTGAAGAAACCGTCAATTTGTTAGAAAAAGAATTGGCCATAAAAACCGATTTTAAAATTAATAACTCAATTGCTGAATGCGATTGGAGCAGTATTCTCGCTCAATTAGAAGATGTTGAAATCGCCCATATTCCCAAAAAATTAAGTCAAGCAAGATACAAAAAACCGTCAACATACCCCTTTGTTTTAAGAGATATCGCCATACTTCACAACAAAGAATTGTTAAAAGAAAAATTAACGGAAGTAATTAAAGATGCGGGTGGCGATACTTTAAAGATAGTTAAATTATTTGATGAGTTTTCTCCGGATAAGGAAAATATTTCAAGCGCTTTTCACCTTGTTTTCGTTTCAGACACCAAAACGTTAACAGACGATGAGGTAAACGAAACAATGGCGTTGATAGAAGAACAGATAAGGAATAATGGTTGGAAAGTAAGATGAAAATGCAAGTACCATATTATTCGCAATATAAAGATGTGGAGAAAGAAGAATGGAAGATTCTTGGAAAAGCGCGCGCGTGTACGGCCGCGTGTCTTAAGATGGTCTTTGAATATTTCAAAGTTGATAATTGTCCAACGGTTGATGAAATTTTTGAAGAGAGCTTAATTATCACTCAAGATATGCTGGAAAAAAAATTAATTACCGAATTAACAATTACTCATGGCATTACACACGACGTAATTACACTGGTGTCGCACAATCACGGCGTGCCATCTTTTAAAGAAGAATTTAAGTCCGTTAAGATTGATACTGCAAATAAAACATTTTCTCCAAGCAAATATTCACAAAAGATTTTTGACTTTGGTATCAAAGAAATTTTTAATACATTAAAGGGTGGGGGATTAGTTTTGACATCTGTTCTCCCCGGCTTATCAAATGGGCAATCTTTCCATACGGTACTTTTGGTCGGTTTTGAAGAAGCAGATGGAAAAATAAAGGGATTTTACTACCATGACCCAGATTCTATTGACGGCACTCTTTCCAATCAATACTTAGACCTAAAGATGTTTGATAAATATTGGAGAAAACAAGCTATTTTTTTCCCTTTTTTGGGTAAATAACAGCCTTCCATTTTATACCCCAATTTGCTATAATATCCTTGTAAAGAAAGGGTATTTTAAGTTTCGTATCCGCCCAAAGCGGGTGCGATGTTTGTTTAAAAGCCCAATTCGTATATTTTAAAGAATCTCATAATTTATGGCTAAAGATAAGGGTAAAAAGGCAGAAAAAGAATACACAAATCGTGGATATAGCGCTTCAGACATAACCATCCTTGAGGGCCTTGAACCGGTTAGGAAAAGACCGGGAATGTACATAGGTACCACCGGCCCTGACGGACTTCACCACCTTGTTTGGGAAATATTTGATAACTCCAGGGATGAAGCGATGGGGGGTTTTGCCAATGATGTTGAGGTCGTTCTTTTGCCCGGAAACAGGATAAGAGTTGCGGATAACGGGCGAGGTATTCCCGTCGATACCCACAAACAAACAAAAGTTTCAGCATTAGAAACCATTATGACCACCCTGCACGCCGGCGGAAAGTTTGGCGGAGAAGGTTACAAAGTATCCGGAGGTTTGCATGGTGTCGGGTCATCTGTGGTGAATGCTCTGTCTGTTTTTATGAAAGTGGAAGTTCATAGAGATGGTGGAAAATTTATACAGGAATACAGTCGGGGGAAAAAGAAAGGGTCGGTAAAAAAAATAGGCGCATCAAAATTAAACGGAACCATTGTAGTATTTGAGCCGGATGTAGAAATTTTTCCAGATATTAAATTTGAATACAGCAGAATAGTTAATCACTTGCGCCAGCAGGCCTATCTGGTTAATGGGATGAAGGTAAGTGTTATTGATGCTCGCACATATGAAGGTCCAATTAAGGATGATGGGGTATTCTTTTTTAGAGAATTAAACATTGATACGCCGTCAATGAGTTTTTATTTTGAAGGAGGGTTACTTTCACTTGTAAAATTTTACAATCAAACACAAAAATTGATTCATAAAAATATTTTTTATATTGAGAAGAAAAGCAATGATTATGAATCGGTAGAGATTGCTCTTCAATATGTGGACGATATTTCTTCCCGTATAGTTCCGTTTGCCAACAATATTTATAATTCCGAAGGCGGAACGCATGTGACGGGATTTAAAACAGCACTTACAAGAACCCTTAATAATTACATGAGAAAGAGTGGCTTGGTAAAAGATTCGGACGAAAATTTTACAGGAGACGATGTCCTTGAGGGCCTAACGGCGGTCATATCAATTAAAATAAAGGAGGTTCAGTTTGAGGGTCAAACCAAAGCAAAATTGGGAACCGTTGAGGCCAGGGGAATCGTTGAAAGCGCGTTTGGTGAGGGTTTCGAAGCTTTTTTGGAGGAGAACCCTGATGATGCTAAAGCCATAGCTGGAAAGGTTATTTTGGCCTTTAGGGCGCGCAAGGCCGCAAAAGCGGCAAAAGACTCCGTATTACGCAAGGGTGCACTTGAAGGCATGACACTTCCCGGAAAACTTGCGGATTGCCAATCTAGGTCGGCAGAAGAATCAGAGCTTTTTATAGTAGAGGGAGATTCAGCTGGCGGTACCGCAAAAATGGGCCGAGACAGAAGGACTCAAGCGATATTACCACTACGCGGTAAAATTCTTAATATAGAAAGAGCTAGACTTGATAAGATGCTAGCGTCAGAGCAGATAAAAAATCTTGTTGTCGCGTTAGGAACCGCGATAGGGGACACATTTGAAATAGCCAAATTAAGATATCACAAAATAATTATAGCGACGGATGCTGACGTGGATGGTGCTCACATAAGGACACTGCTTTTAACTTTGCTCTACAGATTTTTTCGTCCGTTGATTGACGGGGGTCATGTATATATAGCCCAACCTCCTTTGTACAAAATAAAAAAGGGAAAAGAAATATTTTACTCTTTTTCGGAGGAAGAAAAGAATAAAATTGTTGGAGATTATGCAGAGATCGAGGGTGATGAAGGCGCTGAAGATGAAGTATCGGAGCAAGATGAATTGGAAGAAGAAAAAGAAGAAGATGAGGGGGTGAAAAACCCTAAGATAAAATCAAAAAATCTTAAAATTTCCATTCAACGCTATAAAGGTCTTGGAGAAATGAACGCAGAAGAGCTCTGGGAAACAACAATGGACCCCTCAAAAAGGGTTTTGAAACAAGTTGCGGTAGAAGATGCTCAAGAAGCTGACAAAACATTTGATATTTTAATGGGAACAGATGTTCCTGCCAGAAAGTCTTTTATTCAATCAAACGCCAAAATGGCAAATTTGGACATATAGTCGCTCGGATTGTTGATTAAAAATCCTTAGCTTCTCCTTATTGAATTTATTTTTTATTCTTGATTTCATCTAAAAGTTTTGAGAGAAGTTCGTTTGGTGTGATTTGTCCGACGTTTCCGTCATTCCTGGATTCTAAAGTAATCTTATCTACCTCAACTTCTTTATCCCCAATTATGACCGCATATGGGGTTTTTTCCAATTTCCAGTTTCTAATTTTTTTGCCCAAAGTTTCATTATTTTCATCAACCTCAACTCTTATACCTTCGTTTTTTAAATGTTCAAAAATTTTATTGGCATAGTTTAAATGAAGCTCGCTTATCGGAATAATTTTAACCTGAACGGGGGAAAGCCAAAGAGGAAAAACACCCCCATATTTTTCTATAAGAAATGCGATTATTCTTTCAATCGCTCCGATTGATGAGCGGTGTATTACTATTGCTCTTTTTTCCTTTCCGTCTTTGTCCGTAAAATTTAGATCAAATCTTTCGGGCATAACAAAGTCGTACTGCACCGTAAATGCGGTTTCTTCCTTACCCCTAATATTTTTCATTTGTATATCAATTTTGGGACCATAGAAAGCGGCTTCTCCAGGGGCCTCTATAAAATCGGTCTTTCTTTTCTTTAGTACATTGCGTAGTTTATCCTCCGCCTCATCCCAGGAGGCATCATTTTTGTAGTATTTTTCTTCATTCCCCCTATCACCCAAAGATAGTCTATAAGAGTAATCCTCTCCTTTTTTGAGACCAAGGACATCCGTTATGTATTCAATTAAATCAAGTGCGCCGTTAACTTCTTCCGCGGCTTGCGTACTGTCTTTACAAATAATATGAGCGTCAGATAGACAAAAACTTCGTACTCTCATTAAGCCGGAGAGTTCTCCCGATTGTTCGTAGCGATATAGCTTTGCCATTTCGGCAATTCTCATTGGCAACTCTTTATAGCTCCTTGGTTTTGAAAGGTAGAGCTCAAAATGGTGCGGGCAAGTCATTGGCCTTAACATAAATTCTTCATCATCAATCTTAATCGGCGCATACATAGAATCTTTGTAATATGGGTAGTGTCCGGACTTTTTATATAGATTTAAATTTGCTATGTCGGGACTATAAACGTGTTTGTAACCTCTCTTTATCTCTTCATCCACAATAAACCTTTCCAGCTCCCTTCTTATCGTGGCGCCTTTTTCCGTCCAAAGGGGCAAACCCTTGCCTACCAAGTCTGAAAAAACAAAAAGCCCCATATCTTTTCCCACCTTTCTATGGTCTCTTTTGTCTGCTTCTTCTTGTTGAGCTAGATATTTATCCAACTCTTTTTTTGTTTCAAAAGCCAATCCATATATTCTGGTAAGCATTTTGTTTTTTTCGTTTCCTCTCCAGTAAGCGCCGGCGATGTGGGTTAATTTGAATACATTTGGATTTATCTTTCCTATATTTTCAATATGCCCCCCTCTACACAAATCAATAAAACCAGATTTCAGAATATAGCCTCCAGCTTTTAGTAGAAATTCTTTTGAGGGAATACTATTTTTGGGTCCAGAATAGAAGATGGTAATATTTTCTCCCGCCTTCGAGTGTTCATTGATTAATTCAATTTTATATGGATTTTGGGAAAAAATCTCTCGTGCCTCATCAGGCGTTACTTCAATTTTTTCAAAAACTTCCCAAGTAGGAAGAAATTCTCTCATCTTCTCCTCTATTTTTGGTAAATCGTCGTTTCCAATGGGCGTATTTAGCTCAAAATCATAATAAAAACCGTTTTCAATAGCGGGTCCCAGGGTTGGTAGGGCATTTTTGTCAAAACTTAAAACAGCCGCAGCCAAAAGATGCGATAGGGAATGGCGTAATTTTTCTATATTCTCGCCAGATTTCATAGGACAATATTAGCATAATTTACCTTTTTAAAAAGTAAGAATATGGATTTTTGAGTAATACCTGAAACTTAACCATAGATAATGATAAATCTCGGTTTTTTATAAAGCAATTGCTTTCTCAACTATTAGGCCCACCTGGCCGTTTCTTTTGGAAATATTTCCTATGATTTGTAAGCATTTTCCAGAAACCAGAACTTCTCTGAATTCATTTAGGGTTTTTGGGAAAACTACAACCTCAAACGAATCGGTTTTGTCTGATATTTTTGCAAATGCCATTTTTTGATTTTGTTTGGTAATTATTTCTTTTAAATCTTCAACGATTCCAAATACCGCCACCCTCCGTCCTTCACTGGCGGATTGTTTTAATTTCGCCACCCCACCATTTCCTTTGTTAAGTTTATCTTCGTATTCATCAAGAGGGTGGCCAGAAATATAAAGTCCCAGAAGCTCTTTTTCCCACCTCAACTTATCTTTACTATTTATTTTTTCTGCCGGTTCTAACAAGATATCCGATTTCGTTTCTGGCAATGAATTAAAAAGTGAATCTTGAGAGGAATTGCTTACCATGCTGTCTTTGTGAAATGAAAGAATCTTTTCTAGATTTGATAGAAGTATTCCACGATCACCAAATTCGTCCATAGCTCCGCCCATAATGAGAGATTCCATTGATTTTTTGTTTAGATTACGGTCTTTTATCCTTGTAAGGAAATCACCAAGGGTTTTGTATTTACCATTGGTTTTCCTCTCTTTCACAATTACATCTGCTATTCCAGCCCCAAAGTTTTTTATGGTAGTTAGCCCAAAGCGAATTGTGTCTGGTGACCCAGCTTTTTTAATCACCGAAAATCCTTGGTAACTCTCGTTGACTGAAGGAGGAAACACCGGAATACCCATTCTTTTGCATTCAGAAATCATAACTCCAATTTTTTCCACGTCCCCGGAATCAGCCGTAAGAACCGCGGACATATATATTGCCGGATAATTGGCTTTTAGATAAGCGGTTTGGTAGGCCACTCGTCCGTAGGAAGCTGCATGCGCTTTATTAAATCCATATGATTGAAATGGTTCAAAAAGTTTCCATAGTTTGTCAGCAAAATCCGCAGTTTGACCGTTTTTTATTATTCCAGCCAAAAATTTTTCTTTCTGTGCGGCCATTTCCGCTGGAATTTTTTTACCAACCGCTTTTCTAAATTTATCGGCCTCAAGCCAAGAGTATCCTGCAAGATCTATTGCGCAAAACAAAAGATCGTCTTGGTAAACAATCAGACCATACGATTCGGTCAGGAATTTCTTCATTCTGGGGTCAAGATAGGAAGCAAGAGCGGGGTTGTTTTTGCGACGGATATATTCCGGAATGACTTCCATCGGTCCTGGACGATAGAGGGCCAACATGGCATTTATGTCATGTATTGATGTTGGCTTCAGATCAATAAGAAACTTTGTCATAGCCGTACCGTTTAGTTGAAACAATCCCTCCGTTTCTCCTTTGGACAAAAGTTCAAATGTCTTAATGTCGTCTAGTGGTATTTTTTCAATATCTAATTTTTTTCTTTCTATCGCCTCAATACGATTTATCGTGTCGGCAATAATTGAAAGGTTTCTTATTCCGAGGAAATCAAATTTTAGCAAACCAACATCTTCTATCGCATGCATATCATATTGGGTAATTATTTTCTCCTCTCCCTTTGAGTCAAACTGCAAAGGCACCATTTCTGTCAGAGGCTCCGGGGAAATTATCACTCCTGCGGCGTGGACTGAAATATGTCTTGCGCACCCCTCGATTTTTTTTGCCATATCCACAACATCTTTCACTTCACTATCCTTTTTGTATAAATCTCTAAGTTCTCCCACAATTTTTAGAGCTTTTTCAAGAGTCATTGGGAAACCTTGCGCGCCAAGGGGAATAAGTTTCGCTATCCTGTCTCCGGTGGCGTATGGGTATCCTAATGCGCGCGTCACATCACGCACCGCTCCTCGCGCCATCATTGTTCCAAATGTTCCAATTTGAGCAACCTTGTCTTCTCCGTATTTTTTCTTAACATACTCAATCACTTCATCCCTTCTGTCATCCGCAAAATCCATATCAATATCTGGAGCAGAGGGGCGTTCAGGATTAAGAAATCTTTCAAACGGAAGTTTGTATTCAATTGGATCAATGCTGGTAATACCTAAAAGGTATGTGACCATAGAGCCAGCTACTGACCCTCTGATATTCGTTAAAATATTGTTTTTGTGGGCAAAACGAATAATATCCTCAACAACCAAAAAGTAAGGCGAATAACCCTTATCTTTTATTATTTTAAGCTCATATTCTATCCTTTCTTTGGTTTCTTTTGTCGGCTTTGTGTAGTTCTTTTCCAAACCTTCGTATACCAAATCTCTTAATTCTTCATCATGGGACTTACCACTGTTTGTATCAAAATGAGGAAATAACCAAGAGCCGAACTGTAATTCTAAATTGCAAATTCTGGCGATTTTTTCAGTATTTTCCAACGCCTCCGGTGTTTTTTTAAAAAAATTTTCAGCTTCTTTGGTATCTATAAACGAAAAACTACCTTCTCCATTACCAAGATTGTATTTTCCATCACCGTTTGTTTGGATTGAAAGCAGTGTATCACGGGCCCTTTTATCTTCAGCATCAATATAATAGACGTCATGCGCAGCTACAATTTGCGAACCGGTCTTTTTTGATAGTTTAATCAATTCTTCCATCTTATCTTCATGTCCGGCAATTTCAGGATGGTGTGTTATTTCTATAAAAAAATTATCATCTCCAAATATTTTTTTATACCAGTTGATTAATAGCTCCGCCTTTTCCAAATCTTTTCCGGCAACCGCAAGTGCCACATCTCCACCAAACGAAGGATTAATGCAAATTAAATCCTCACAATATTTTTCTATAAGCTCTTTATCAATTCTGGGTTTATAGTAAAAACCCTCCATATTTGCTTTTGTTACCAACTGTACTAAATTTTTGTATCCGTTTTTGTTTTTGGCAAGAAGCACCAAGCGTGTTCTGGAGTTATCTATTCCGGATTGCTTGTCGAATCTTTTTCGGATAGCAACATATGCGTCAATGCCGATTATCGGTTTGATACCTTGCTTTTTGCATTCTTTGTAAAAATCAATTGCTCCGTACAGGTTGGCATTGTCTGTTAGCGCCAGAGAAGTCATACCCTCTTCTTTGGCTTTTTTAACCAAGTCAGTGATTTTGGGTAGAGCATTAAGAAGAGAGTAGTGGCTGTGAGTATGCAGATGTACGAATTTATTTTTATTGAAAGTTGTTGGAGTCGGGGCTGTAGAATCGCGTTTTGTTTTTTCAGTGGCATTTTGTTTCATAAGGAAATTATAACAAGACGGAGAACTTTGAGGGCGGGACATCCAAGCTCTACTGTATAATTATATGATGTCAAGAAAATGGCATTATCACATAGGTGTTGACGAAGCCGGTAGAGGCCCTCTTGCCGGACCCGTTGCTGTTGCGGCGATTATGATGAGGCCCGGAATTTTACGAAAGTTTAGAGGGGTAAAGGATTCAAAAAAATTGAGTAGTTTACAAAGAGAACGGTGGTTCGCAATGATACTTCAAGAAAAAAATAAGGGTAATCTTGATTTCAAGGTATCTCTTGTCGGAAATGGCATAATAGACAAAAGAGGCATTTCAAAAGCGATAGAAATAGGAATAATGAGAATATTTCACAGGATAGACGCAAACCCACAAAAGTCCACCGTGCTCCTTGACGGGTTGTTGAGGGCGCCAAAAAAATTTATGTATCAAAAAACCCATATTAAAGGAGATGAAAATTTCAGAATAATTTCTCTTGCCTCAATTATTGCCAAAGTAACTAGAGATAAAAAAATGAAAAAACTTTCTATAATTTATCCTCAATACCGCTTTTATTTGCACAAAGGCTATGGCACAAGTCTTCACATAAAAATAATAAAAAAATATCGTCCAAGCGCGATACATCGTATTTCTTTTCTAAACAAAATATTGACAATCTAGTTTTAAGAGAATAAGGTTTGTGCGGACCCGAACAATGGAGGGTGGTATGAAATTTTGTGTCTGGGAAGAAGGCAGAGCGGAAGAAGAAAGTCGGACCCCTGGAAAAAAGGAAGATCTGGTGGCAGAAGACCGCCTCCCCATCGCCTGCAGGACATACCTGCCGGCACTCTCTATTTTTGACCAGTATAACCAAGCGGTGAAGTTGAATTACCCGTTTGGTGAATTGGGAAGGGGACAATAGTCGCGAGTTACACCCCCACCCAAAACCTGAATCCGGAGCCCGCGCATATTGGTTTGCGCGGGCTTCTTTATATTTATCTTTGAGCTCCTAACTCTTGTCAAATTGGATAAATAATATATACTTTCAGATCATGGTAGTAAGAATGCGACACACCAGAGCCCATACCAAGAATCGCCGTTCTCATCACAAGCTTGAGAATGGTTCTTTTGTTGTTTGTTCGCATTGCAAGGTTAGTAAGCCAAAGCATGTGGTTTGCTATAATTGTGGCACCTATAGAGGAAGAAATGTTGTAGATATGGTGGGCGTGGTTGCCAAGAAAGAGGCAAAACGCAAAGAGAAACAAAAAGCCCTCGGCAAAGACTCTGAAAAAGGAAATTAATTCTTATTCATGGTTCTCTTAGTAAAGTTCTTTTATGGCAAATCGGCATCTTGCACGATCAATAGTTTTACAATCACTCTTTGAATGGGACTTTGGAAACAAGTCCTATACTGACGCTCTGGAAATATTCAAAAGAAACATTGAGGAATTCGCCCCGGGTATTTCCAGCACTTCTTTTATGGAAGAACTTATTGAAAATACTTTGAAAAAAAGAAGTGATTTAGATAGTTTAATTACCAAAGCAGCTCCCGATTGGCCGATAGAAAAAATATCAATTGTGGACAGAAATGTTTTAAGGATAGGTCTTTATGAGCTTCTTTTTTCTGACCGTGATCAGGTTCCACCTAAGGTGGCAATAAATGAGGCAATTGAACTTGCTAAAACTTTTGGTGGGGAGACAAGCGGCAGGTTTGTCAACGGTGTCCTGGGGGCAATATACAAGGAGATGGGTGAGCCGGGGAAAAACGATAAAGGAAATCAAAAAAAATTATCAACGCACAACGAAAAGTTAACCATTGAAGACCTGGGTGGCGCTTTGGTTTATGCCGTAAACGATAGTCAAATTCAAATTGCTTTGGTTCACGATGTTTTTGGTCACTGGACACTGTCTAAGGGGAAATTGGAAAAGGATGAGGACATAAAAGACGGTGTGATGAGAGCGATAAAAGAAGAAATGGGTCTTGAAATAGAAATTGAAGAAAATATCGGAGCAAATGAATATATCACATACCACCCAGAAAAAGGAAAGTTAAAAAAAAGAGTTAATTATTTTTTGGCCAAATCAAAGTTTTTGCCAGTTAAACTTGGTTCTAGTGGAGGTCTTGATAATACCAAATGGTTTGCGTTGACGGAAATTGATGAATTAAATTTTTATGATGATATTTTACCAATAGTTATAAATGGAGTGAAAATCATCGCAGATAAAAAACTATGAATAGTGAACAAAACATGGAACAGTTTGAAAAGAAAGTTAATATTTTTTTTGCTGATAAAAACATTCTCAAACAAGCTTTTGTTCATCGTTCTTACCTGAATGAGAATAAGGATTTTAATATTGGACACAACGAAAGATTGGAATTTTTGGGAGATGCGGTATTGGAGTTGGTCATAACGGACTATTTATATAGAAAATACCCTGAAAAAAATGAGGGGGAAATGACCAGTTTGCGATCCGCTCTTGTTAATTCAAACACTCTTTATGTGGTGGGGGTAGATTTGGGCATTAACGATTATCTTCTTCTCTCAAAGGGAGAGAAGAAAGACACGGGCAGAGCTAGGCAATATATTCTTGCAAATACGATGGAAGCCATTATAGGTGCGATATACATAGACCAAGGATATGAAAAAGTTAAAGATTTTATCTATAGACACATAACCCCACTAGTTGAAAAGATAATATCAGAAAGGTCGTGGATTGACTCAAAAAGTTTTTTTCAAGAAAGAGCGCAGGAAATAGAAGGAGTAACCCCACTATACAAGACAGAAAAAGAAACCGGACCAGACCACAACAAACATTTCACCGTTGGCGTCTATCTTAAAGAAGAACTCATAGCGACAGGAGAAGGAGATTCAAAACAGAATGGAGAACAAGAGGCCGCTCGAAAGGCGTTAGAGAAAAAGAGCTGGTAGTATTTTGTTGTGTTATATGTGTTTCAAACAGAAAAAAAGCAAAATGATGATAAAATAACAATCAGCACTTATGTTGTTTCACTCAACTCTTAATTTTTGCATATGCTTCTCAAATCAATAGAACTTTCCGGATTCAAATCCTTTCAAAAGAAAAGTTTGTTTAATTTTTCTTCTCCCATTTCATCCGTTGTCGGGCCGAACGGTAGCGGTAAGTCTAATGTTGCCGAAGCGTTTCGTTTTGTATTGGGTGAACAGTCTATCAAGTCGCTTAGAGGTAAAAAGGGTGAAGACCTAATTTGGAACGGAGGGGCGGATGCTCCCAGATCAAATATGGCGATTGTTAAAGTGGTCTTTGACAATACAAGTAAATTTCTAAACATTGATTTCCCTGAAATAACAATAGAAAGAATAGTCCACAGAGACGGAGAAAATGAATATTTAATAAACGGCAGTCAAGTAAGACTGAAAGACGTGGTTGAACTTTTAGCCACCGCTCATATTGGTGCTTCCGGCCACCACATAATCTCCCAAGGAGAAGCGGACAGAATTCTCAACGCCAATATGAAAGAAAGAAGAGAGATGATAGAAGATGCGCTCGGACTTAAAATATATCAATACAAGAGGCAAGAAAGTGAAAGAAAACTCAAAAAAACCGTAGAAAATATTGAACAAGTGGAAGCTCTTAGGAAAGAAATAGCTCCTCATTTACGATTTCTAAAAAAACAAGTTGAAAAATTAGAAAAGGCCAGCCAATTGAAAGAAAGTCTTATCACTCTGTCTAAGGAATATCTAAAAAGAGAATCTCTTTACATTAGCGCATCTCGCAAAATATTAAACCAAAAAACCACCCCCCTAGAAGTACGAAAAAAAGAATTAGAAGAAGAGTTGAGTCGTGCTAAAAAAACATTAGAAGGTTCTAAACAAAAAGATGAAAAAAGAGATAAACTCATAAACCTTGAAGCAAATATTCAAAAAATCAGAAAAGATAAAGATTTCGAACTGCAAAATTTAGGAAAAATTCAAGGCGAGGTAAATTCAGAGGAAAGGCTGAACAAAAGACAAAGAGAAATATTATCTTCCAATGAACACAAAATCGTTACCCTAGGTGATGTGGAAGAGCTTTCAAATAACATTGAAAATATTGTTTCCTCCACAGAAAAAAGTACAGATACTCTGTTTATAAAGAAGATCCTGAAAGATATTGTCTTTTTGATAAGGGGGTTTATAAAAAGCAAAAAAGAAGAAACAAACACAGACCAAGTCATAGAGTTGGAGAAATCTCTTTCGCGGTTAAAAGATGAAATGGGGGTTGTTGAGGGTAAATTAAAGCAAATAGAGAAAGAAGAAAATAATCTTCAAAATCAATATATAGAACTGCGAAAGGAAATAGAAAAAGAGAAGGATTCAAACCGTGACGCGGAGAAAACTCTATTTAGGGTTATGTCGGAAGAGAATAAGGTTGTTGGCGAACTTAATACATTGAAATCTGAAGTAAATAGACTCAAGGCGGTAGAAGAAGATTTTAATAGGGAGAAGGAAGAAAATATTGTTTTGGCGGGAAAAGAGATATTGGAATATGAATCTTTGTCTGTGGGCAGAGACGGTTTG
>PFXE01000009.1 GCA_002791475.1 Candidatus Zambryskibacteria bacterium CG_4_9_14_3_um_filter_40_16
TCGGCGCTTAATCCCAATTCATAATTTTGCGTTTGACCCCAAGACACGGTGCTGATTGTCTCTTTCCTGGTATCCCAAGTTATAAGTGCCTGATTTAACCCGGGAAAAACTTGCAGATTTGTTATTAGAGGATTTGAAGTGGAACTACCGCCTCCCCCGCCTCCCCCCGCATCAACAACCACCTCTGAAAGCGTGGTGGCTGTTGATGTCGCCGAACGAGCCGACTCGTTGAATACCGCGTCTATTGCTGAAACAGCGTAAGAGTAAGCGGTATTCGCCACCAATCCCGTGTCTGAATATATGGTAAGGGTTGAAGTCGCTATGAGAGAATTGTCGCGGAACACATGGTATCCGGTGACCGCCACATTGTCGGTTGAAGCAGCCCACGAAAGATTTATTTGAGAAGTGGAAACAGCGGTACTGGACAAACCAGAAGGAACCGACGGTGCCGTTGTGTCATTTGAAGTTACGGATAACAAAACTTCAAACTGGTCTTCTACTGCGAATATTATTGTTGTGAAAGAACTAAAGAACAGTGTCCAGATAAGAAATACTGCCGTGATTTTTCTTACTGACACATTCATATTTAACGAGCTAATAGTGTTACTGTGGCGGTAGCAGTGTAATTGCCGGCAGATTGCAAATTGGAAGAGCCGTTTTCCGCTCTAAATTTAAGAGTTGTCGGTGTCCCGGACGGTTGGTTGGCGGTCAACTTTTGAACTATTAGGTCGTTCGTCGTGGAAAGACCACTCCAACAACTGTCAGCGGTGTCTCCCGCGCCAGTATTGCAAGAGACGCCGTCATCTAAATACTTTTGCACCACATCAGCACCTTCGGGAGTAAAACCAAACTCTGAAGCCGTCGCGCCCACGGAAAAAGTGAAGTCCGGATTCGCTCCAGATGGAGTGTAGTCGGCAAAAGAGTTGGATCCGGAAATAAGCGCCGGAGAAGAGCTCGCTTTAATATAAAGCTCATAACCCGCCACATTGTCCGTGGTTGCCGTAACCGAAGTTGAACCATTGGCTGTACCGGCTATTGTCCCATTGATTGAAGGAGACAAGGTAACATTTGCCGCTGTTGTTATTGCCAAGTACACCGTCTGCATTTGTTGATACCCCGCTTTGATATTGAAGCTAGAGCTTGATGACGGACCTGTCGCGACTTCGCCCAATGTGCTTTCTTGTTCAAACGATGCTGAAGTGGAGAAGCCACCACTAAAATTAATAGAGTCACTTTGAATAGAATAGTTGGAACTATTTCTAGCCGCCGCAAATATGCCTTGATACGATACCAAGAGCATCACAACGACAGACAAGATGGTTTTTATGACTCTACTCATTTTTCTTTTTGTTTTTTACCAGCACGAGAACAACCAACGCAATCAGAACAAGAACCAGCGCCGATGTTTCTTTTATGGGTAGAACAAAAAAGTTGATTTTACTTTCATCAATCTGGTCATCATAACCGCGATTCATTTCAAGGGTGGCGCTATACATTCCAAAAAGATTTTCCTTGCTAAAAACAAAATCTCTAAGTCTGACAGAATCCGGCAAAACAAACCACGGGTCTATTACAACTTCGCCAACCTTTGTTCCAAAAACATTTCTAATGGTTACCAATCCGTAGGGATTTAGGTGGGTCGTGCTGTTGTTTTCAAATGTTATCTGCATCGGTATTTTGTTCTCACCAAACAAAGATTTTTTATTTTTTGTTTGGAACGACAACAAACGACCATCGTGAAATGTTTCTCCATTTACTGTCGCAAAAATTAACGAACCGATTCTCGCAACAACCCTCGCTTCCGAAGAAACATTCGGACCAGAAGATTCATCATAAGCGGGAATGAAACTGACAAATACTGAAGCAAATCTACCGCCAGCTTCAGTACCGCCCGGCACGGTAATAGTAATTGGAATCAAAGCTCTCTCATTATGCTTAAGAGTGAATTCTTCTTCTGGAAAGTAAATGAAGTTTTTAAGCGAGCTAGAACTTTCCAATTCACCCTGCAAAACCACTGCCAGGTTGGGGTCATCGGAGCCTGTGAAGTCTTCCGTGCTTAGAATAAATCTGCCATCCCTTCCGGTTCTGTTGGCGACAGAGAGCGTTACGCTCTTTTGGTTTCCGGCATCAATAAAAACTTCAATTTTACCCGGACTTACTACAAAATCATTTTGAATTCCTCCATCAGATATGATTTCTGTCTGATACGCGCTAACTGGAAGAAAACCAAATATCAAAACCATAACCAAAATAACTTGGTATATTTTGGAAAATTTTTTGATTTGTGGGGTTGTTCGGGTCAATTTGGTTTTTATTTAATTTATAATTTTCGACCTTTCTACTGGGATTTATACCCATGCCCAAACGCTTTGCTTAAGCACTTGGGCATGAATGCAAATCATTTTTTAAACGGCACCAACACGTAGAGAAAATCATCTCCATTTTTTGTCTTAAATACCGGTGTTATAACTCCGCTTGTTCCATCTTCGTCGGGCTTTACTAAAACATCGTCAGAAAACGAATCCTTTATCCTTGCTATTGTGACTGACCTCGGCTCGCTATCGTCTTGAGGAACGACAACCAAACCCTGTCCGGATGGGCGTGATTGCAAATCAGACGCTTGATCAATCGCTACATTTTTTCCTGAAAGCAAAACGAGAATGCGCAACCTTGCCCCCCTTATAAAATCGCGAATTGTTGAGTAAAAAGATACGGCAACCTTATCAAAAGAAGTTTTAACCGATGATGCCAAAAATCTTTCTTGCGCATTGTTTGATTTACTTGAAACTTCGGAAAATGTGGATTTTATTTCTGTCGCGACGGTGTGATAAAAAGCGTTTGTTTGAGGATTAATTTTTATAAGAAAGTTGCCGAAAAAAACAGAGATTAAAATAACCGCGACAAAATATGTTCCTTGAGCAAATTTAACAGCGCCCCAGAGCTGTGCGTTTTTATTTTTTGTTTTTGTCCCCTTGGCGTTTCGCCTGTTTCTCAAATCTTTTTCCCCATAAATGCGCGGAATAAATTTCTGCCTATTGATAACGGGAAGCACGGGTCCGCTATCTCTTTCAAATCGGATTGGTATGTATATTTCATCTTTCTCAAGTGTTCTTTTGTTTTCAAACTCCAAGGATGCGTCTTCTTCCTTTGCTTCTAATGTTTCTAAAATTGAAATACTCTCGGACTTTAAATCCGGAATATTTGAAATTAATATTGATTTACCTTTTTTACGATTAGAAGGAAAATCAACATTTTGATTTTTATGAGCAACAATAGAATCCAAGCTAACATACCAGGACCGTCCGACCATTCTGCATTCCAATTTGCCACCTCGGCATAGCTGACCAATATAATCACCAGTATAGCCACTTATTTTTGCAGCTCGGCTAGACGAGATGTATTTTTTACCTTCAAAAAAGAGCTCACCATTCATACATCAATTATAGATGTAAAGTTTTCAAAAATAGACAAATAATGGGGACAAGAAAAAAATAAATCATAAAAATTTTGTAAAAAACAAAAAAGGATGGAAAAATAAAATTAAAAAAATATTTTTCTTATTATGTTCATATTTTTAGTCATATTTTAAGTAAAAGCAAAAAAAATTAAATTAAAATCAATTTAAAATAAAAAAACAAAAGAAAAAATGTGCTCCAAAATTTTTATTATTACCAAATTAATCAAACCCGCGAGGTTGTGGGGACATATAAATGGTAGCCACAGATTTTAAAATAGAAACAAGAAATTAAAGATTTATACAGTTATAAACATATATAAGATATACACATCTATACAAACATTAATAGTTTATATATACTAGTTTAGTAAGGTATATAAGTGTTATATCTACTAATATTATGAAAAAAATAGATAGGGTTTTTGTAACCATAAAAGAAGCGGCCTACATACTTGGGGTTTCTCCGCTCACTCTTAGAAACTGGGACAAGAGTGGTAAATTTCCCGCGCAAAGACATCCAATGAACAACTATAGGGTCTATAAAACCGATGATTTACTTGGGATTATTGATGATATTGAATCCGGTACACAAAGAATGAACGCAAAGAGTAGGATAAAAAAACTTTCCATAACCCACCTAGAAGATACGGTTGAATAGCTCCGATCATTCCTTCTTCCCTGCTCTCTTTTGTTTGGTTTAATTTATATAAACTAAAATTCTAAAATAGTCTTATTCTTGTATGTCATCTCGGATACACGAGTAGCTTATTTTTATCTCGTGAAACATTATTATAGTTCTAAAACATTGTTAAAAACATAATTAAAAATTGAATGGAGCGTCTGGTTCTTTTCTTAAAAACTCATATCCCGCTTCAATTTGCATAAGTTTATTTAACCTTATTAAAAACACGGCTATACCCACATTATTTAGATAATAAGGGTTAAAATTAATACAGTTATTTATTATTAATATTAAAACTGCTTCTATGAAAGATAAGGACTTCGTCGTTTGGGCATTACTTGCGTTGTTTTCTACAATTTATTTAGGACTCCAGCTAAATACCAATATTTTACTTACCAAAAATCAACTGGCTCAGGTTTCGTCTTCGTCCTCCGGACCATCAGTTTCTATTTCTGTTGCAAACTCTTCAATATTTTCCGGAGAATCCACCAAGATATATTGGTCATCTACAAACGCTGACGGTTGTAGTATTTCTGGTGGTTTAAGCGGACACCTCCCAATATCGGGGCAAGAAACACTAAGACCAACACAGACAACGACATACACGGTGTCGTGTTCTGGAGACGGTAAAACCGATTCAAAGAGCATTGTGGTTTCAGTGGTTTCAGAAAGTCAAACAAACACAACCCTCAATACAGAAGAACCCTCTACTGCCACGACCGAACCAGTACAGGAACCAGTACAGGAACCAGTCACCTCTTCCGCTCCATCCACCGTTCTGTACCCCACTCTTTCTCTGTCCGCCAATCCAACAACAATACCTTTGGGAAATTCCGCGACGATTACATGGCATTCATCAAACGCTCTTGCGTGCAACGCTTCAGGAGGTTGGACCGGAAAAAAATTACTTTCTAGCTCCGTTGTGGTTTCTCCATCCAAATCCACCACATACACTTTGACTTGCGAGAGTGGCGGTGGCTTTGTGAGCAAGAATATTACAATTAATGTCGGCGCTTCAGAAATAGCTCAATCCCATTCAGAATCAGAATCGGTAATTACACAACCAACAACATTGACTGAACCATCAACCGCAACCACACAATCCCCCACCGAACCAATTTCTCCGACAACGGTTGTGCAATCTCCAACACCAACAAGTAATTTTCAAATAGGAAACCAAGTTCAAACAATAGCAAATCTTAATGTCAGAAATTCAGCAACACTTAAAGAAGGGTCGATTATTGGTGTTCAGCCGATAGGTTCATTGGGTAAGATTATCGGCGGACCGATTTTCGCGGACAATCATATATGGTGGAACATTGACTACGTCAACCAACCAGATGGGTGGAGCTCGGAAAGCTTTTTGGTTAAGACATCTTTTACTATCACCCCCACTCCAACCACTACCACAACAACTAGCACAGGCGGTGCCAATGAGCCGTCAGGATTTACCCCTATTGCCGTTAGACCTTTTAATTGTAAGGCCACTTCCGCCACGCAGTTATGCAACGAAATAAGGAAACCGGTGCCTTCAGCTTGGGATGATGCTGAAAACAGATATCCAAATATTCAATGGTTCAACGATTTACTTTCTCCCGCCTCTCCTGGTGGCATAATGAGATTTCTTTACCCAGCACAAACAGTAGCAAGTGCTTCTACATATAATCCTGGGGTAGTACAAACTCTTTCTTTGCAATCTTTGCAGAAAACCCAGCTGTATGGAAAATACACCATAAAACTTTCAAATAATTTCTACGGACACCCAACCAACACAAACAAACTCGTATTCCACAGAGGAAATGATGTTTCTAATGGAAAAAGATTTGAACCAATTTTACGAGTACGAGGTTCTGGAACGGGGCCGTTAAACATAAGTGTTGATTGCCAGGGATGCGTTGATAACGAAATTCCAATCCCGAATGGTCCCGCAGTCTCTCGCGGTGTTTGGCACACGGTTGAAGTGTTGATGCAACTAAACACGCCCGGTAACAAAAATGGAGTGATCAAAGTGTGGCTTGATGGCACTTTGGCAATAAACGAAACTTCTAGAGAAATAACCTCTGGGCAAGGGTATTGGGACTCCATACACATTGCTCCAACTTGGGGCGGACAAGGAGGAGTGATTCCCCAAGATTTCTGGTGGGATTTAGATGACTTGTATGTAAGCGGTG
>PFXE01000008.1 GCA_002791475.1 Candidatus Zambryskibacteria bacterium CG_4_9_14_3_um_filter_40_16
TAAATACAACCGAGGAATATTCACACCTCATCAAAAACCACATTGAAGAAATAAAGAAAATGACAAATCTAAATGAAATTAAACACGAAATACTTTCGGCGGAAAAGGACGGCTCATGGTTTGAGGTTAAAATTATTTAATGTCTTATGAATTGTACACAACCAAGGGGTTGATAATGGGTGGCTTTCCGTCTGGCGAGTCTGACAAATCGTTTTGTGTATTTACCAGAGAATTGGGTTTTGTTTGGGCAACAGCCAAGAGCATTCGATTATCTGCTTCCAAATTACGGCCACATATGAGTAACTACTCTCTAAGCAGTATCTCATTTATAAGAGGAAAAAATCAATGGAAGATAACCAACGCCCAACTCCATCAAAATTTTTTTAACCTTTTAAGGGGCAATAAAGAAAAACAAATAATTTGCGCAAATATTATGGTGCTTTTACGCACCTTGCTTTCAGGTGAAGAAAAAAATAGCGAACTTTTTGATATCGTAAGCTCTGGCCTTTATGCCTTGGTTGATGAGGAGATAAAAGAGGACAAACTTCCGGTTTTTGAGAGCATACTTGTCGTAAGAATACTTCATAATCTTGGTTTTGTGGGACGTTCTTCATTACCGGCGGGAGTAGGGGGGGGCGTTAAATTGGACGCTGATTTAGTGGAAAGTTTTGTTCCCCACAAGAAGGAGTTGATAAAAGTTATTAATAAGGCATTACATGCCAGCTCTTGAGAAAATCGGCTTAAAAAGTATTTAATGATATAATTTTTTTATGTATAGAGAGCAAGATAACCTGGAAAAACTCCAAAGAAAACTCAATTCAAGAAACTACAAAAATCCGAATACCGTCGGAAGAACGGATTTTGTTAACACGGAGCATGATGTACGGGAAGGTTGGGAGTCCGATAAGGATAATATTCAGGATTTAATTCGCGAGCGAAGAGTTGGCCATGAAGAAAGCAAGTTTTTCAAAAAAATACTAATAGGTTCAATAGTTTTTTTTGTTCTGGCGCTTATTATCGCGGGAGCAATATTTTTCTTTGGTGGCAACAAGGTTTCTACGGGCAATATAGATATTCAAGTTTTTGGACCAACTTCCGTGGCTGGCGGGGAAGAATTGCCATTAGAAATTATTATAAAAAACAAGAACAATGTTGACCTTGAATCAGTTACTCTTCTAATAGAGTATCCGGAAGGAAGTCGTGTCGCCGGTAATATAAACGAGCCACTTTTAAGACAAAGAGAAATACTGGGTGGAATTCCGTCAAATAGAGAAGTAAGGAAGTTGGTAAAATCCGTATTGTTTGGTGAAAAAGACAGCATTAAGGATATAAAAATGACTTTAGAATATAGGGTAAAAAATTCAAGCGCAATTTTCTATAAAGAAAAAAATTTTGAATTGGCCATAAAATCCGCTCCAGTTATTGTTTCCGCAATTTACCCCCAAGAAGTCTCCTCCGGTCAGCCGATAAGTTTTGACTTGTCCATAGACTCTAATACCGGGGAACTGCAACAAAATCTTATTCTTAAAGCCAATTATCCTTTCGGTTTTACTTTTGTTTCATCAAATCCCAAAACATTATCACAGAACAATGTTTGGAGCATCGGTGATTTGGTTAGTGGAGATAAGCGCACAATAAAAATTAACGGTATTTTGGAGGGACAAGATAATGAAGAAAGAACATTTCAGTTTACTCTTGGAGCGGAAAGTGACGAAAATAAGGGCGAAATAGGAGCTGTTTTTTCCAATCTGGCTGGAACCGTTAGAGTAAAAAAATCTTTTCTTGATTTGGCAGTGGCTTTGGCGGGTGACCAATCGGATGTTCATATAAGTCGGGTTGGAGAAGAAATTCCCGTTAGTATTGTTTGGACAAACAATCTTTCCTTTCCAATATTGAACAATCAAATCACAGTAAAACTTTCCGGTTCCGCTTTTGACCGCACAGCCATCCGTATTCCATCCTCCGGGTTTTACAGGTCTTCTGACAACACAATTGTTTGGGACAAAGGCAATACATCAGAATTTTCTAAAATTGATCCCGGACAGAAAGGGGTGGTGAGTTTTTCCCTTTCTTCTTTGCCGGCCTTTGCTCAAGGTGTTACCAATCCACAAATAAATATTGAAATATCTATGACGGGAGAACAGGTTTTAGAAAATAACATACCGCAAAAAATTGTATCGGTTTCAAATCGTACCGTAAAAATCAGCTCAAACCTTTCAACCGCGTCTCGCGCCGTCTATTCAATAGGGCCTTTTGGCAATTTCGGTCCCATACCGCCCAAAGCGGACCAGACGACAACTTATACGATTGTTTGGAGTGCCACAAACTCCGTAAACGATATTTCCAACGCCACAATCAAAGCAACCCTGCCATCTTATGTTAGTTGGCTTGGTAATGTTAGTCCGATATCGGAGGGTGTAAGTTTTGACCCGACTTCCCGTGAAGTGGTGTGGAAATTGGGGAATGTAAAAGCCGGCACAGGTCTCTATTCTCCGACAAGAGAGGTCGCTTTTCAACTCGGATTAGAACCAAGTTTAAGTCATGTCGGGTCTGCTCCAATAATTTTAGGACCTTCCACTACCAGCGGTAACGATGATTTTACAGGGAAGACCGTTTCTTCAACTCGCGGATTTATAACCACCCTCATCAACACAGACCCGACATTTAAAGAAGGAGATGATATTGTGATTAGGTAAACTCAATATGGCAAATTTAGAACAAATAGTAAGCTTGTGCAAACGCCGGGGATTTATATATCCGGGGTCTGAAATTTATGGCGGACTGTCCGGCATTTATGACTACGGTCCTTTGGGCGTTGAACTTCGTCACAACATTAAACAGTATTTTTGGAATAAATTCATCGTTGAAAGAGAGGATATATATGGTATGAGCGCTTCTATTCTTATGCCTGAACGGGTGTGGGAAGCAAGCGGTCATACCGAACTTTTCACCGACCCGCTTATAGAGTGCGATCTCTGTCATGAACGTATGCGAGCTGATCAGGCAGAAACCATAACAGAACACGAAGCGATTCATTCAAAGAAAAAAGAAAAAGTTAGTTGGTCAGAACCCAAAGTATTTAATCTTCTGGTTGAAACAAAATTGGGAGCTTCGGAGTCTACCGCTACCAAGGTTTACCTTCGTGGTGAAATAACGCAAGGAGTGCATGTAAACTTCAAAAATGTGATTGATTCAATGCATCCCAAGTTGCCGTTTGGTATTGGACAAATTGGAAAAGCTTTTCGCAATGAAATAACCCCGAGAGATTTTCTTTTCAGATTGCGTGAGTTTGAACAGATGGAACTTCAGTACTATATTAAACCGGAGGAGGGCGAAGGTAAAAAACAATTTGAATTCTGGAAAGATTTTTCTCTCAAATGGTACTACGGTCTTGGCTTTAAGAAAGAGAATTTGCGTCTTCGTCAGCACGGATCGGACGAGCGCGCTCATTACGCAAAAGACGCTTGGGATATAGAGTACAACACGGCATTTTCTGGATGGAAAGAAGCTTGGGGCATACACCATAGGGGGGATTGGGATTTGAAAAGGCACTCGCAGTATTCCGGTGTAGACCTTTCTTATTTTGACGAAGAAACCAAAACAAGATTTGTCCCTTGGGATATAGAATGTTCTGGGGGTATAGACAGAGCGGTACTCTTTGTTCTTTTGGAAAATTTTGACGAGGATGAGGTGGGGGGAGAGAGGCGCACCGTTTTGAGATTGCCGGCGCATCTTGCTCCCGTGAAGGTCGCGGTATTTCCTTTGCTCAAAAACAAACCTGAACTGGTAAAGAAAGCAAGAGAAGTGTATGAAGAAATAAAGAGAGCAATACCAAACACCGAGTTTGACGATAACGGAAATATTGGTAAAAGGTATCGTAGACAAGATGAAATTGGCACACCTTTTTGTGTAACGGTTGATTTTGAAACCTTGGAAAATGATACGGTAACACTGCGCGAAAGAGATAGTGCCAAACAAGAGAGGGTCAGTACGAAGGTCCTTGCGAAATTTATAACAACAAAATAAAAATAATGCGATTTTACAAAAAAATTCTCCCAAATGGGTTGAGAGTAATCTCTGTTCCTCTAAAGGAGTCTCTCACTTCCACCGTATTGGTTATGGTTGAAGCTGGAGGAAAATATGAAGAAAAAAAGGAAGGAGGAATCTCTCACTTTCTTGAGCACATGATATTTAAAGGAACGGAAAAAAGAAAAAAATCCATGGACATTTCTTTGGATTTTGACAAACTGGGCGCGCAATCAAACGCCATGACATCTTACGAGTGGACGGGGTATTTTGCAAAAGCGCATAACAGACATTTGGGCAAATTAATGGAAATTTTATCCGATATGTATATAAATCCCACCTTTCCGGAGGTGGAAATTGAAAAGGAAAAAGGTGTGATTATTCAAGAAATAAAAAGGGATGAAGATTTGCCAAGCCGAAATGTTTTAAGGATTTTCATGGAGCTTCTCTATGGCGATCAGCCGGCGGGACGCTCTATACTGGGCGAAGAGAAGATGATTAAGGGGGTTACAAGAGAAAATTTTTTAAATTATAGAAAACGAAATTATGTTTCTTCTGCCACGACCGTGATAGTCGCGGGTGATATTGACTACAAAAAAATAGAAAGCCAAGTGGGCCATTATTTCGGCTCTCTACCCAATACCAAAAAAGACAACAAACCTAAAGTGGCAGATGGGCAGAAATTTCCTAAAATTTTGGTGAAAAGAAAGAAAACGGCGCAGTCGCATTTTATTTTGGGATTTAGAGCTTATCCGAATAAGCACCCCAACATCCCAACTCTTAAAGTACTTGACGCAATTCTAAGCAGTGGTATGAGCTCGCGTCTTTGGCAGAAAATGCGCGAGGAACTGGGAATTTGCTACTATGTCAAGTCTTTCTTGGCAGATTATTCTGACCACGGTATTTTTGCCGTCGCGTCAGGCGTGGATTCCAAAAGAGTCAAGGTTGCGATCAATGCTGTGTTGGATGAATTCAAGAAATTGAAAATCAAAGATGTTTCTTCGGAAGAATTGGAAAAAGCCAAAGAATCCTTAATTAGCAATTTTTTTATGGAAAATGAAAAAAGCGATGAATTGGCTTTTTATTTTGGCGAACAAGAAATTATGAAGCAAAAAATCAAAACTCCGGAAGAAGTTGAAAAAGAGATTAGGAAAGTAACGCCGACCCAAATAAGAAAAGTGGCAAAGGAAATATTTAACAATAAATCTCTAAATCTTGCCATAATAGGCGATATTAAAGACGAAAAAACATTATTGAAACTTTTGAAAGTTTAAATTGAGTTTAAAGGTTGTTTAAATGTACGAGGTAAAATGGGGTAAAGGGCAAATACAAAATCGTAGTAGGGCTTGCTCTGTGGTCTAATACCATTTATTATTGCAATATGGAAAAAAGCGGGAACAATCTAATAACCATTAGCACGGGAACAATAATAAGATTTCTCGCCATTATCTTGTTTGCTTACCTTATTTTCTTCCTGCGCGATATTGTGTTGGTGATTCTTATGGCAATAGTCGTAGCTTCTGCCATAGAACCCGGCACTCGCTGGTTTATAAAGAGAAGATTGCCAAGAGTCCCTTCTGTTCTTTTGATATACATTGGAACAATTCTTATAGTTGTTGGTTCATTTTACTTTCTCTTTCTTCCAATTTTGAATGAGTCATCACAACTTTTGCGAACCTTGCCCGAGT
>PFXE01000023.1 GCA_002791475.1 Candidatus Zambryskibacteria bacterium CG_4_9_14_3_um_filter_40_16
TTAATATGAATATAAAAAACAAGTTTGTGGTGGTGGCTGTTGTTGTTGGATTATTACTAATATTTTTTATCGTTGATAATTTAAAGGGGAATCGTCTTGTTGGTGAGAAGTTGCTTGTCAGTGTTTTTACGAGTGGCGAAGAGGTAACGGGTAAAGCCCTAATCCAAGTTCCTTTCCTTCGTTCTCTTGAAGAAGATTCACAAATTACTATCGCTGTTGATACGGACGGAAATGGAACATTTTCTGACAGTGAATATCTCGTTAGTAATTTTCCAGTTTATGCGAAAGAAAATTGGAGAAGCGGATATTATGTTGTTCCGGGAAATCCAATTACCGACGGTATGAAAGCAATGGTTGCTGTGGGAGAGAAGAATTATGATGTGGAACTAGAGACGAAGGTTTTTGATGTGGGAGAGCTTCTGGATTTAGCGACGGTTACAGACCCTGAAAACGCCACAAAAGGGTGGGGCATTACCACTATCCAAGCTCACGGTGACGAAGATGGGGTTGTAGAGATTACGCAAAACGGAGTGCCAGATTTGACGCAGAGGATAGGCGAGTGCGCACCCACGGCAGCCGCCAACAGTCTTATCTCACTTGTGGCAAAAAATGGAGGGGAAGATCTTATACCGGGAGACCCGCAAGATTTTATAGAAAATTTAAAGAGGCATATGAATTGGACACCAGAAAACGGAGTGCCGCCAGACGATTTTGTTGATGGAAAAAATCGATGGGCTGCGGCGGCAGGAGTGCCCATTAGAACCACAAAAGTTGGTGATACCCAAGGATTAACAACCATTGAAGCAATACGAGATGCTCTTGAAAATAAAAGCGCTGTAGAGTTGCGTATTAAGTTTGCTGATAATGATGCCAAGTTTGTTGGAGGTCATATGGTAACTGTTACGGGAATCCATCAAGCGGATGGGCAAACTTACCTAGACATCAATGACCCAGCTACACCGGACTCTGGTACTGAAACTGTGGAAATAAGAAGCAACCAAATAACAAACTACGGTCCTTGGGAGGGGATTACGGTGCTGTCCTGGGGTTTTGTCCAGACTTGGGAGGGACACCCAACAGGGGAACTTTTTGACACAATGACGGACGCTGAAATTCAAGGAATAAGACAGTTTGTGGGTGATGAGCCGACAGTTACGGTAATTGAATATAACGGGAAGCTTCTTCCAGTAAGTCAGCTTATTGTTGAAGACGAGGTTGGATGCGGAGACAAACATTGGCATGCGGCAAGGGGAACGGTAATCGCAACGGATGGCACAAATGTTCCAGACCCCGGTCCTCAATGCGGATACGGAAAGGTAAAAGACAGACCGTCAAAATATATTCCTGTTCCAAATCTTGAATCATCGGGTTCGGGTGGAAGTATAGAAATTAGAGGATTAGAGGGTTTAAAAAACCAGTAGTAAAAAACAAAAAACAAACCGCCCAAGAAGATATCAAAAATCTCTCGGGCGGCGCGTGCTTTCGTAACTACTCATCAAACCCCGCTTTCTCCAGAAGAGTTTCCAATACGGTTACAATTCCACTAGCTCTCCGTATCTTGGTGTTCGTCTCTTCAGGGTCATCAAGAAGTGAAATGAATACTAGTGGATGCCCGCCATCTTGCTGTTCTTCCAGGCGGATGATAATCCGAAGAGCTCTAAGGATCAAATCCTCATACGAATGTAGTTCGTATCTCTTGATGATTGAATACAACTTTTCAGTTGCTCTTTCACCGAGGTGATACTCCAACCATTGAGCGTCATTGCCCTTTCCTGCGTTTTGAGGTTCATCTCTCCATTCATCTTGAGGGCGGCCATAATTTGGTTTTGGCATACTTCCCCCTATGGTTTGAGGTTAGATGAGAAATTGAAAGAACTCCTATTATCAATTTATCATGGTCGGTAAAATATTGTGTATATAAGAAAATCTGCGATTTTCTACATTTCTACTTCTGCTCCAAAGTTTTTCCCGATTCTTTGAATGAAGTTTGCCATAGAGACTGTGAACGCTATTTCAGAAATTTCTTCAAGACTGAAATTCTTTTTCAAACCCTCAATCGCTTCATCGGACGCGCTAACATCTCTTGTG
Source organism: Candidatus Zambryskibacteria bacterium CG_4_9_14_3_um_filter_40_16 (assembly GCA_002791475.1). Classification (GTDB taxonomy): domain Bacteria; phylum Patescibacteriota; class Minisyncoccia; order Phycocordibacterales; family Zambryskibacteraceae; genus UM-FILTER-40-16. Next base: position 2,089 of record PFXE01000023.1, read on the forward strand.
GTTTCCCAAGAATATCTGATGACGGCTTTTTCTTTTTCTGAAAACACTTCGCTGGATAGCCCTTCTTCCGAAGTGAGGGAAATTTGTTCATTCGTAAGTCCGGCTCGCTTTCCCGCCGCGCTATGATGAACGGTGCAGTATGGGCATTTGTTGTAATGCGTGGCAGTTAGGTATGCCACCTCTCTAATTTTTGGATCAAGGGAGAGCTTGTTGTAGTAAGTATCCAATAATATTCCCATAACCTCTGTTGCCGGTCCAGAATGTCCTACCAATTTTACAAGATTGGGTACCATTTTAAACTCGCCTTTTAGCTTTTCATAAACAGGTGTTGCGCCTTTTGCTTCTTGTCCTTCTTCCGCGTATGGAATTCGTGTCATATTTTTATATTTTTAAATTACTTAATAATGTATTCAATTGAAGACATAAGTATATACTGATGTGACAAGTTTTCAATCATAATAAAAAATCACAAACAAGGGCAATAATTATTATTTTCTTTTTACCCAAGCTTTATTTGTTTTCTTGCCGTTTTGCTTTTGACCTGGCTAGCTCCGTTAGATATTTCTTTCTTAATCTGACGCTTTTGGGAGTTATTTCAATATAGTCGTCCTCACTCATCACCTCCATTGCGCGCTCTATAGAAAGTTTCCACGCTGGTGCAAGGAAAATACCGTCATCAGAACCGCTGGCTCTCATATTTGTAAGTTGTTTCCCCTTTATGGGGTTTACATAAAGGTCTTCACCTTTCATTGTGTTGCCAATAACCATACCCTCGTATATTTCTTCCCCGGGACCAATGTAGAGCGTTCCTCTTTGTTGGAGGTTATCAAGTGAAAATGCCACGGACTTACCACTTTCCATTGAAATCATGGAACCCAAATTGGTTTTTTTAATTTCCCCGACAAAAGGACGAAAGGCAATAAACCTAGACGACATTATTCCCAATCCTTTTGTGTCTATAATAAACTGACCTCTATATCCCAGAAGCGCACGAGTAGGAACTTCAAAAATCATTCTGACATGCGCCCCGTGCTCTTGTTTCATATTCATCAGTAGTCCCTTGCGTTCCGTTAGGCGAGAGATGATGCTTCCTGAAGACTCTTCCGGAGCGTCTATGATTACTTCCTCAAATGGCTCGGTCTTGGTACCGTTCTCTTCTTTTGTTATTACTTTTGGCTCTGAAACCTGAAGTTCATACCCCTCTCTTCTCATTGTTTCAAGCAGGATTGCAATATGGAGTTCTCCACGCCCAGATACCTCAATACTTTCACCGGATGAAAAATCAACTCGTAATCCGACATTAACCTCAAGCTCTTTTTCCAATCGTTCGCGAATTTGTCTGCCCGTTACAAATTTTCCTTCTCGTCCCGCGAAAGGGGAATCGTTTACAAGAAAATTTAGTGCAATGGTTGGCTCGTCTACGGCAATGGCGGGAAGCGGTTCTGTATTTTCATCTTGCAATATTGTTTCTCCTATGAATATATTCGGCAGTCCAGCTACCATTATGATATCGCCGGAAGATGCTTCAGACACGGGCTTCCTGGTAACACCCTCAAATGTGAAAAGTTTAGAAATTTTTCCTGAATAAGTTGTACCGTCTAATTTTTTTACGAAAACCGTTTGACCATCTTTCACCTTTCCTTCATATATTCTACATACCGCCATGCGTCCAAGAAAATTGTCGTACGCCAGATTAAACGGTTGCATTTTAAGATACCCGCCCTCTTTAATGTTTGATGGAGGAACGGTTTTCAATATCTCGTCCAGCAGGGGGGTAAGGTCTTTTGAGTCATCTGTCAAATTTTTCTTCGCCACACCTTCACGGCCGATTGAATATATTACGGGGAAATCAATTTGTTCACTATTCGCGCCCAGTTCAATAAAAAGCTCCAATACCAGTTCGTGAGTTTTTTCTGGGTCAGCCGCCGGTTTGTCTATTTTATTTATAACTACAATCGGTTTGAGCCCAAGCTCAAGAGATTTTTTGAGTACAAATCTTGTTTGGGGCATCGGCCCCTCTTGAGCGTCCACTACCAAAAGCACGGTATCTATTGATCTTAAAACTCGCTCAACCTCGGAACCAAAATCCGAGTGTCCTGGTGTATCAACTATGTTTATTTTTGTGTTCTTGTATAAAACACTGGTGTTCTTCGCGTAAATGGTAATACCGCGCTCCTGTTCAAGAGTGTTTGAGTCCATTGTTACACCTTCTTCCACCATACTGGTCTGGCGCATTAGCGCGTCAGTAAGGGTGGTTTTACCATGGTCAACATGGGCAATGATGGCAATATTTCTTATTTCCATATAGTAATAGTCTGTAGGGGGGCTATTAAAGCATTAAAAAAATATTTTGTAAACTTGGGAATATTTCTTGTTTGGTAAAAAGCAAAGTAATAACCAGAGCAAATGTGATGTCTCCTAAAATCAAAATTACCGCCATTTTTTTGATAGGATACTTTATGGCCGCCATAAACAAAACAAATATATCGTTTGGTAACGGCGCAAAGCCGACATAAATATAAGCAATCAGTGGAATTGCTCTTTTTTTCCACTTTCTTTTTTCAAAATAATTGGCGATTTTGTTTATTTTTTCATCCCACTTCCCTTTAATGAGTTCGCGTCCTTTGGAGCCGGCGTAAAACATTATCATATCTCCTGTTGCCAAACTTATTCCTGAAATCAATCCCAAATAAATTGGATTTAGTCCTCCGACAGAAAGGGTAATTAAAAGAGTGATGAAAGAAAAGGACCCTCCGGCGGAAAATCCCCCAAAAAAAGAAACCAAAAAAGCCAAAATATAACCATTTCTAACACCTATTTTTTCAACCAAATCTTCCGGGTTTACAAAATAGACAAATACAACCAAAAATAGAATTAAAATAACCAGTACTGAAAAAGAAATTATTTTTTTGTTGCGTTTTTCCAACATATTCGGACAAACTTATGTTTTGTGTAAAGAAAGTATAGCAAATTCGCGCAGTCGTGTTTTTAAAGCTGTGGCGGAACGAAGCGGTGGTCATTTTTATACAAGCTTTGTAAAACAGAAACCCCCTCCGCAAGAATCTTTATTTTCTTGCGGAGGGGGCGGGGAGTCGTTCTCAAAACAGTCGATCATTGCGAGCAAGCGCGTAGATTCTTTGTCGCTTTGCTTTATTTGGCCGACCTACGTGCCACCAGTTGCAGAAGTTGCAACGATATATGGTGTATTCGTGGCCAAGATGCCTTGCGTGAGCCCGCGCTCTGCCTTCGTCCTCGTGTCTGATTTTGGATGTACAAGACCGCCTGCGTAAGCGTCTTTTGCTTGACATAGACCCCCTTTGAAGAAATGGTCAAATTAGGAATATAGCATAAATATCTATTAAATCCAAAAAATAAAGCTAAA
>PFXE01000031.1:0-718 GCA_002791475.1 Candidatus Zambryskibacteria bacterium CG_4_9_14_3_um_filter_40_16
CTTTTAAAAGCGAGCACATAATGGGGGCGGGGAAAGAGTGGAAAAATGGTATTGAATCAATATTTAATCAAATTGTCGCTATACTCAAAAAAAATGGAGTAGAAAAACACTCTCCTTTGGGAGAATATTTTGACCCTAAATTTCACGAAGCAATTAGTACAAAAAAAACCAAAAACAAATCTGAGGACCATAAAATAATGGAAGTTTTCCAGGCGGGGTACAGTATGGAGGGGAAGAATATAAGAACAGCAAAAGTATCGGTCGCTACTTACGAAGAGGAGATTTGACAGTTAAAAATGCCACTCTTATAATAGCGAAGCCCGTTTTATCAACATGTTTACTATAGTAAATAATTCTTTTAAAAAATATGTCTAAAATTATAGGAATAGATCTAGGTACGACTAATTCAGCTGTCGCCGTTATGGAGGTGGGAACCCCCAAAATTATTGAGAATTCAGAGGGCGCAAGGACAACTCCCTCTGTCGTCGCAATTTCAAAAACCAACGAACGGTTGGTTGGTCTTTTGGCTAGGCGCCAAGCAGTAACCAACCCGAAAAGTACTATATTTGGCATAAAAAGATTTATTGGGCACACATTTGATGATTCTGCCGTACAAAAAGATAAATCAAGCGTGCCTTTTGAAATTTTAAAATCCAGTAATGGCGGGGTTGAAGTGAAAATGGGGGATAAAAATTATCGGCCGGAGGAAATTTCCGCC
>PFXE01000031.1:779-5519 GCA_002791475.1 Candidatus Zambryskibacteria bacterium CG_4_9_14_3_um_filter_40_16
CAATCATCACGGTACCCGCCTATTTTAATGACTCACAAAGACAAGCAACCAAAGATGCGGGTAAGATTGCCGGTCTTGATGTTAAGAGAATAATAAATGAACCCACAGCCGCGGCTTTGGCTTACGGGTTTAACAAGAAAAAAAATGAAAAAATCGCCGTCTATGATTTTGGTGGTGGGACCTTTGACATATCTATTTTGGAAGTCGGAGATGATGTTGTTGAAGTTAAGTCTACTGACGGCGACAGTCATTTGGGAGGGCGCGATATAGATCAAAAGGTTGTACAGTGGTTGGCGGAAGAGTTTAAAAAAGAATCCGGTATAGATGTCAGAACCGATGCCCTGGCTTTACAGCGTCTTGATGAAGCGTCCGAAAAGGCAAAAATTGAGCTTTCAACCGCTTCAGAAACCGAAATCAATATTCCTTTTATTACTTCTGATTCAAGCGGACCTAGGCATCTTCTTATTAAAATGAGTAGATCAAAACTGGAAGAATTGTCTTCAGAATTCATAGATAGGGCTATGGAGATAAGCAAAAGAGCAATGGAAGCTTCTCCATTTAAAATCAATGAGATTGATGAAGTCATTCTTGTTGGAGGACAAACGAGAATGCCCGCTATTGTTCTGGCTGTGAAAAATTTTTTTGGAAAAGAACCCAACAAGTCAATCAACCCTGACGAGGTGGTTGCTCTGGGTGCCGCAGTTCAAGGGGGTATAATTTCTGGAGACGTTAAAGATGTATTGTTGCTTGATGTAATACCTCTTTCTTTGGGTATAGAAACACTCGGGGGTGTTGCAACAAAATTAATTGAAAAGAACACAACCATTCCAGCGTCTAAGTCCCAAATCTTTTCAACCGCTGCCGACAATCAAACATCAGTACAAATTCATGTTGTTCAGGGGGAAAGACCCATGGCATCAGACAACAAAAGTTTGGGTCAATTTATTCTTGATGGGGTTCCTCCGTCGCCTAGAGGACTTCCTCAAATCGAAGTGACATTTGATATTGATGCCAACGGTATATTAAACGTCAGAGCCAAAGACAAATCTTCAGGCAAAGAGCAGTCTATAAAAATTGAAGCCAGCTCGGGGCTCTCTGCCGATGAGATTGAGAAGATGAAAAAGGAAGCCGAAATACACGGGGAGGAGGATAAAAATAAAAAAGAAACGGTTGAGACCAAAAACCTTGCAGAACAGCTCATATATACCGCAGAAAAATCTATAAAAGATGCCGGAGATAAGGTCCCCGCTGATATTAAAACAACAATAGAAAGTAAAATTGAGGCTGTAAAAAAAGAAAAAGAGAGTAATAATATTGAAGCGATTAAAAAAACAACGGAAGAATTGTCAGCCGAACTTTCAAAGATAGGGCAATATATGCAAGCGAATCAGCAACAGGCGACCGATAACCAGCAATCCAAAACTGAAGAAGGTAATGTTAAAGACGCCGAATTTGAAGAGAAGAAAAACGAAGAACCCACAGAAGAACCGCCAAAGTCATAAAAAACTTTTTGAGGTTAATGGTAATAAGTGTTAAGATGGTTTCCTATGGCATCAAAAGATTTTTACTCAATATTGGGAATTGAAAAAACAGCGTCAAAAGAGGAGGTAAAAAAAGCCTTCAGAAAATTGGCGCATCAACATCATCCGGACAAAAAAGAGGGTAATGTGGATAAATTCAAGGAGATAAACGAAGCATATTCAGTTCTTTCTGATGATAAAAAAAGAGCCGAGTATGATGCTTATGGGAAAACCTTCGGAGATACCGGGGGGCAACAGGGGTGGGAGGGTTTCCAAGGATTTGATTTTGCAAACGCCGCCGGCGGATTTGATTTTGATTTGGGAGATATTTTTGGTGATTTTTTTGGCGGAGGTGGAAGAGGAAGAACAAAAAGAGGTCATGACATATCAATGGACACAGAGCTTTCTTTTGAGGAATCAATTTTTGGAGTTGAAAGAGAAATAATGCTAAACAAAACCTCCGTATGCCAAACCTGTGAAGGTAACGGAGCAAAAAAAGGATCCGCGACGGAAACATGCCCGACTTGTAACGGCAAGGGCCAAATAAGAGAGGTGAAAAGGTCAATCATAGGTTCATTTTCTACGATTAAAACTTGTCCCACATGTTTGGGAAGAGGAAAGGTTGCCAAAGAAAAGTGTGAATCTTGTGGCGGAGCTGGTGTAGATAAAAGAGAGCAAAAAATAAAAGTTTCTATTCCGCCGGGGATTGAAGATGGAGAAATGATCAGGCTTGCTGGTATGGGAGAAGCGGTTTCGGGCGGTATTCCCGGTGATTTGTATATAAAAATTCATGTTAGACGCCACCACCTATTTCACAAAGAAGGAAATAACCTGGTAATGAATCTTCACATTAAACTTTCTGACGCACTTCTTGGCAGTGAGTATCCTCTTACAACTCTTGATGGAGAAATAAAATTAAAAATACCGGAAGGAATATCTTTTGGAGAAATGCTCCGCATAAAAGGGAAGGGGGTTCCTACGGGGGGGAGCAAAAGAGGAGATATATTAGTAAAAATTACCATAGATATTCCCAAAAAACTCTCTCGTGACTTAAAAAAGGTGGTGGAAGAACTCAAAAAGGGGGGAATTTAGTGTGTAAAAGGCCGACAATAAAAAGCCGTTTTATCCTTTTAAAATAGCTGTATTTTGTTATTATTTTCCTTATGAATAAAGAAAGAATACTGGTATCCGGAGTACAACCAACAGGTAGGTTACACATTGGAAACTATTTGGGCGCTATGAAACAGTTTGTAGAACTTCAAAACGATTATGAAAGCTACATTTTCATCGCAGACCTTCACGCGCTTACGACACTTCAAAACCCAAAAGAATTGAGTGAGAATATAGTTGACATAGCCACCGATTACCTTGCTATCGGTCTCAATCCCGATCGCGTTACTCTTTTTAAACAATCCGATGTGCCGCAGGTTACGGAGTTGGCATGGATTTTTAATACCATCACAACCGTCCCTTATTTAATGCGCGCACACGCCTTTAAAGACGCGGAAGCCAATAGAAGTGAAGTAAATGTCGGTACTTTTGACTACCCCCTTCTTATGGCTGCCGATATTTTAATTCAGGATGCGGATGTGGTGCCGGTGGGGTTGGATCAGAAACAACATATTGAAATCACAAGAGATGTGGCTCTAAAGTTCAATAGAATTTTCGGTGATGTCTTTCGTGTTCCCGAGCCATTAATTCTTGAAAATGTTCAGACGATATTAGGAACCGATGGAAGAAAAATGAGCAAGAGTTATAAAAATACAATCTCATTATTTTCCACTGATACGGAAATACAGGAAGCGGTAATGAAGATACCGACAGATTCTAAGGGTGTGAATGAACCAAAAGATCCGGATAAAGATAATATCTTCGCCCTTCATAAGTATTTTACCGAAGGACCAGAATTTGGTGAATTGAGAGACAAGTATGAAGCGGGTGGCGTGGGGTACCGTGAATCAAAAGAAATATTAATAAAAAATATTATTTCTTTCATTTCTCCATTAAGAGAGAAAAGAAATAAATTAGCAGAAAAACCGAAAGAAATTATAGAAATATTGAAAGCGGGCGGAGAAAAAGCCAGAAAAAGGGCGGAAGAAAAGATGAAGGAAGTTAGGGAAAAAATAGGTGTAAACATTTATTAAAAATGAAAAGAACCTTAATTAAAGATTTAGAGAGCAAAAAGGAACAAACGGTTTTTGTATCCGGTTGGATAGACATTAGAAGGGACCAAGGAAAGCTTATTTTTTTGGATATTTCGGACAGAACAGGGCAAGTTCAAGCCGTAATTTTACCGAACAATATTGAGGCGATGGGCGCGGGAAAAGAAATAAGGCCGGAGTGGGTTGTTGAAATAGAAGGGTTGGTTAACCAAAGACCAGAGAAAAACATAAACGACAAAGTAATTAATGGGAGTCTTGAGCTTGAGGTGAAAAAGATTATCATTTTGAATAAATCAGAAACTCCGCCTTTTGATTTGCTTGGGGATGGTAAAAACATCAACGAAGAAGCCAGATTAAAATACCGTTTTTTGGATTTAAAAAGAGAAAGGATGCAAAAAAATATCAGAATGAGGCACAAAATCTCATCTTTTATTAGGGGTTTTTTGGAAAAAGAAGATTTCGTGGAAATAGAAACTCCACAATTGACAAAATCAACCCCCGAGGGCGCCAGAGATTACATAGTCCCCTCAAGACTTCATCCTGGAAAATTTTACGCCCTACCCCAATCTCCACAGCAATACAAACAGCTACTGATGACTTCTCGCTTTGAAAGATATTTTCAATTTGCGCGGTGTATGAGGGACGAAGACACAAGGGGGGACAGACAACCAGAATTTACTCAACTTGATATTGAAATGAGTTTTGTTGAGCAAGAAGATGTTATGACAATAAATGAAAAACTTTTAATAGCTATTGTAGAAAATCTTTATCCCGAAAAAAAAATACAAACTATCCCGTTCCCCAGAATACCATTCAAGGACGCAATGGAAAAATATGGTACAGATAGACCGGATTTAAGGGAAGATAAAAATGACCCAAACTCTCTTGCTTTTTGCTGGATTACGGATTTTCCGTTTTTTGAAAAAGACAAAAATGGGAAATGGACTTTCACACACAATCCGTTTTCTGCTCCGATTCCAGAACATATGGACTCGTTATTAGAAAGGAGAAATTTTGAAAAAATTGTAGCTGCGCAATATGACATTGTGTTAAATGGT
>PFXE01000014.1 GCA_002791475.1 Candidatus Zambryskibacteria bacterium CG_4_9_14_3_um_filter_40_16
ACAAAGTTTGTTTTCTGTTGATGTGGGAGAAAAAATAGTTGCTATTGGTGCATACGTTTTAATGCCAAACCACTTTCATATTATTATAAAGGAAATCAAAGAAAATGGCATAACCGAATTCATGAGGAAATTGCTCACGGCGTATTCAATGTATTTTAATAAGAGACATGAACGAGTCGGCCCACTTTTTCAAGGGACCTTTAAAGCTAAACATTTAGATTATGATCAGTATCTCAAATACCAATTTGCTTATATTCACTTAAATCCAATTAAGCTGATTGAGCCAAAATGGAAAGAAACCGGAATTAAAAATTTAAGGAGAGCAAGTAGTTATCTAAAAGAGTATACTTTCTCTAGTTATCATGATTATGGTGGTATTACAAGAGAGGAGATAGTGATTCTAAACAAAGATGAATTTCCAGTGTATTTTAAAAACCAATATAGTTTCAAGGGCTTTTTAAAAGACTGGCTCAATTTTGCTGATTCTCCCTAGACCTCCCGAGGTTCCACCTCGGGACTCGGGAAATTCGTGAGTATGATTTTGTTGATTTTTGTGTTGTAAGTGGTATAATTATGGTTGCCTGTATTGGATAGTTGCTTCTTTTTGGTAAAACAAAAAGGGGAGGAAAGTCCGAACATTTGCCAATTTTGTCCGCCATAGGCGTTTACAAAATTGAGCGTCTCGCCCCGCACCTGCGCGGCGGACGAACCCGCCTTCGCTTAAAAAGCTTCGGCGAGGTACTCGATTTTGCACCACCTATGGTGGGCAAAATTGGAAGAGTAGCGGGTAACACCCGTCGGGAGTAATCCCAGAGATGCGAACAGAGACGCTAACACCCGAAAGGGTGTGAGCGCCCTTCCCCACTTTTGAATTTTAGAAAATCTCTAGAAACCAAAAGTGGGGAAGGGCGAGCTCCGCAGTGATGCGAGAGGTGCAACGGCTAAACTCTTACTTGAATGCAAGGCCGGATCCCGCAAGGCGGGATGTGCCGCTAGATCCCGAGCGTAAGCGAGGGACCAGATAAATAACTATCGCCAATTTTGTCCGCCATAGGCGTTTACAAAATTGAGCATCCCGGGCTAAGCGAGAGGTTCACCCTCGAACTAACGCTAAGGATACTTGATTTTGCACCACCTATGGTGGGCAAAATTGGTACAGAATTCGGCTTATAGATACAGGAGAAAAATAACAAAAGCCCGCTTAAAGCGGGCTTTTGTTATGGCTAAATTTCTTCTTGATTTTTTATGAAAATATGGCTTTGTTGAGAGTTTTTTTATTAACAGTTGATGATTGAAAACCCACATTTTTGGTGTATTATTAATACGAGTTAATCAATAATTTAAGTCATAATCTAAATGGAAGAACATATTCAAATATCACGTCCTCGCAAGCTTTCTTTGGAGAATATTCCGTATTTTGTAATCGGAGTTATCGCTTTAATAATCCCTTTTTTCTATATTCCATCCATCTTTGTAGGCATTACTTTGTCCAAAGCCTTATTGTTTTCTGTTGGTGTTATAACTGCTCTGGCTTTCTACATAATAACCGTTATCAAATCAGGGAAAATAGAAGCACCTAAGAATCTAGTTTCTCTGTCTATTTTTCTGGTTCCTGTGGCATTTCTCATTTCTGCTCTCGCGCATGGCGGAAACCAGATTTCCCTATTGGGTTTTGTTTTTGAAACCGGTACAGTGGCATTTGTTTCTTTCGGGTTCGTACTGCTGTTTTTGGTGGGTCAGGTTTTTAGAAGTAAAGAAAAAATATTTTATTCTTACTTCGGCTTCTTCGCGGCTTTCTTCTTATTGGTTTTGTTTCATATAATAAGATTTATATTTGGCGTAGATACTCTCTCTTTCGGGGTATTTTCTTCTCAAGCCAGTAATTTACTGGGAAACTGGAATGACTTGGGCATATTCTTTGGGGCGGGAGCAATATTGTCTTTGGTTACGCTTGAGATGGTTGATCTGAACAAAATATTTAAAATTTTGGTTTACAAGGTTTTTGTTCTCTCTATAATATTTTTATCCATTATCAATTTCAACACGGTATGGGTTGTTGTGGGGGTATTTTCTCTCGTTATCTTTCTTTACTTTATTTCTTTTGTCCAGTTTGCGCGCGGACAAGTCGGTGGGGGTGGCGAAACACAAGACCAAAATATTGAAACTCGCGAAGTTCCGATCCAAATCAAGCACTCTAGAAAAATTTCATACAACGCTTTGGCAACGCTTGTTATTTCAGTTGTATTTATTTTTGCGGGACAGCAATTGGGGGATAAAATTTCTGGTTTTTTAAATATAGCAAGTGTTGAAGTTCGTCCATCATTTGCCACCACATTTGAGGTTGCGGGCAACGCACTCCAAGAAAATCTTCTACTGGGTTCTGGTCCGAACAACTTTACTGATAGTTGGCTTAAATTTAAGCCGGACGGAATAAACGATACTATATTCTGGAATACAGATTTCTCTTTCGGTATAGGTTATTTGCCGACATTTGTGACAACGACCGGTATTTTGGGGGCAAGTGCTTGGTTGTTTTTCCTTTTGATGTTTGTCATCGTTGGCATAAAAGCTATTTTCCAGCCAATTAGAGACTTGTTTTCAAAATATCTCATCACTTCATCATTTTTGGTTTCGTTGTTTTTTTGGATAATGACCTTTTTCTACGTTCTAGGCACGGCCAATCTGGTAATGGCGTTTTTCTTCACGGGGCTTTTTCTTGCCGCTCTTTACAGAGAAAATTTATTGAAAAGTTCAAATGTGTCTATTACCAAACATCCCAAAATAAGCTTCCTTTCAGTTTTGGTTCTCATTACCGTTCTTATAGGCGATGTTGTGTTGGGTTATGTAGTAATACAAAAATCAATATCATTTGTTTCTTTTCAAAAAGGGCTTTTTGCCATTAATCAGGAGCAGAATATTAATAAAGCTGATGAGTACTTTGCAAGAGCGGTTAATTTGGGCAATTACGATGTTTACTACAGAAGTCAGTCAGACACTAAACTTGCCAAAGCAAATGAAATTATAAATAGAGAGGTAGCAGGCCCGGATAGTGTAATAAATGAGTTCCAGCAAGTTCTTGCACAAAGCATAGATTCTGCGACAAGGTCTACTGAAATAAATCCAACAAATTATCAAAACTGGCTTTCGTTGGCAAGAGTTTTTGCTTCTCTAGTTCCCGCTCCTTTGTCCGTGCCAGGGGCTTATGAGAATGCGTTACAAGCTTACAACAGGGCACTTGAACTCAATCCAAAAAGTCCGGCAATATACCTTCTCCTAGCTCGTCTTGAGGTGGATAACAACAGTCTTGACAAGGCGAAAGAGTTCGCCGCCAAAGCAACAGAACTCAAACAGGATTATGCTGACGCGCATTTTCTAATTTCACAAATAGAGGTTACGCAAGGAAATCTGGCACAGTCTGTTCCATCTCTTGAGAGGACACTGCTTCTTGCGCCCAATAACCCCGGGCTGTTCTTTCAGCTGGGAGTGCTAAAGTACAATCTGAAAGATTACGCTGGCGCGGCGGACGCCCTCCAAAGAGCCACATCTTTGGTGCCGGATTATGCCAATGCTAAATATTTCTTGGGTCTTAGCTACTATCAAGTGGGAGAAAATAATTTGGCCGTTAAGGAATTTGAAGATATCCAAATTACAAATCCAGAAAATGTTGAAGTACAAAATATTTTATCAAATCTCAAAGCCAATAAAGACCCGTTTGCGGATGTAAAACCGCCACTGGATGATAAACCAGAAAGCAGAGACGAGCTTCCTATAAAGAGTCAATAGAGTTAGTATATCTAAGCCATGTTTTTTTGGGTGCTTTATTTTCCTATAGCTGTATATGGTCAAGGGTTTTTTAAATTTTTTTAATAAAGAAGTAAGTGGTATCCACCAGGCGGCTTATTTGCTTGCCTTTTTTGCTATTTTTTCTCAAATTCTAGCATTGGTTAGGGATAAACTCCTGGCGTTTACCTTTGGCGCTGGTTCTTTTTTGGATGTTTACTATGCCGCCTTTAGGGTGCCCGATTTTATTTTTGTGACTATCGGGTCCATAGTGTCAATGACCGTTATCATCCCTTTTTTGATGGAACGTTTGTCTAAAAGCAGAGAAGATGCTAGAAAATTGATAGATAGCGTTTTTACTGTTTTTTTTGTGGTTATTGTTATTGTAGCCCTGATAGCTTTCGCCGTATCGGCGCCACTTTTGAAATTTCTTTTCCCTGGATTTTTATCGGAACAGTTATCCACTTTGGTAATTTTCACAAGAATTCTATTGCTTTCCCCGATTATTCTCGGAATATCAAATCTTTTTGGAAGCCTAACTCAATCCAGTAATAAATATCTTGTCTATGGTCTTAGCCCGGTTCTGTACAATGTAGGTATTATCTTTGGAATCATTGTTTTTCTTCCTGTGTTTGGATTGGCTGGTTTGGTTTGGGGGGTTGTTCTTGGGGCCATTTTACATCTTTTGATTCAAGTGCCCGCTGTTTTCAAAATGAACCTAATACCCAGATTTACAAAAAAGGTAGATTTTCCGTTGGTTATAAAAACATTCGCCACATCAATACCCAGAACACTCGCCCTTTCTTTTACGCACTTGTCTATTTTGGCCCTACTTTCTCTAGCATCAACACTTTCGCCGGGCTCAATCTCAATTTTTAATTTTTCTTTTAACCTGCAATCAGTTCCTCTAAGTATTATTGGGGTGAGCTACTCGCTAGCGGTTTTCCCTACAATTTCAAAACTTTATGTGCAAAATCGCAAAGACGATCTGACCAGAGAAATTTCTTCTTCGGCAAGGCATATTATTTTCTGGTCCATTCCGTTTACTGTTATTTTTATTGTCTTGAGGGCCCACATTGTAAGAATTATTTTGGGTTCGGGTAATTTTGACTGGGCAGATACCAGACTGACGGCCGCCGCGCTTGCTCTTTTTGCTTTCTCTCTTTTTCTGCAGAATCTTTCTCTTTTGATCGTGCGGGGATTTTATGCCATTGGGAACACCAAGACTCCTTTGGTGGTAAATTTCATTTCCGCCGGCACAATAATAATTTCCGCATATTGGTTTTTGAATCTTTTTAATAATCATATGGTATTTAGATTTTTCATTGAATCCTTGTTTAAGGTGTCAGACATCCCGGGCACCTCGGTGTTGATGTTGCCCCTTGCGTATACTGCCGGTTCTATTGTAAACGGTATTGTTTTGTTGATAATCTTTGGTAGTAAACTCAAGGGTTTTGTTCGTTCAATATTCCCAACATTTTTCCAAAGTCTTTCCGCTTCAGTAATAATGGGAGCGTTTATTTTCCTTTCACTTCGTGTGTTTGATAATATTTTCTCTTTGGATAGATTTTTTGGGCTTTTGGGGCAGGCGTTCTTTTCCGCCACCATAGGAATAGCGGTTGGTGTTCTGATATTACTTCTCCTTAAAAATAATGAAATAAAAACAATATGGGCTAACGCGCATCAAAAATTCTGGAAGAAAGCTGTTATAGTGGGTCCTGACCCGGAAGTTGTCTAAATTTTATATGGATAACATAAGAAACTTTTCAATTATCGCCCACATTGACCACGGCAAGAGCACTCTTGCTGACAGAATGCTTGAAATTACCAATACAGTTGAAAAAAGAAAGATGAGAGAGCAAGTGCTGGACGATATGGAGCTAGAGCGGGAGAGAGGGATAACAATAAAAATGCAACCCGTCAGGATGCTTTGGCATCCTGACGGCCCCGAGCGGGGCGAGGGGCGAGGGCATATCCTTAATCTCATAGACACACCGGGACACATAGATTTTTCATACGAAGTGTCTAGAGCGCTTAAGGCTGTTGAGGGTTCAATTTTGTTGGTTGACGCCACACAGGGCGTTCAAGCCCAAACCCTTTCCGTGCTAAATATGGCGAAAGAAAGAGGTCTGGTGATAGTGCCGGTTATAAGCAAGATAGATTCTCCTCTAGCTCGGATAGACGAAGTGAGAGAACAATTATTAAATCTTCTTTCTTGCAACAAAGAAGATGTGTTGGAAGTATCAGGAAAAACAGGAGAAGGCGTTGAAAATCTTTTGAATGAAGTTATCAGAAAAATTCCGCCCCCCAAGAAAGAATTTGATAATCAAAACATTTTCCGGGCTCTTATTTTTGATTTTGAATATTCAAACCACACGGGGGTTATCGTGTTCGTAAGAGTTTTTGACGGAAGCGTGAAAAAGGGTGACAAACTTAAATTCGCAGTAGCCAAATCTCGCTTCGGCGCCATTGAGGTCGGTCATTTCTCCCCAAAGAAGACAACGTCAGAAAGTCTTTCTAGCGGTGAAATAGGGTATATCGTAACAGGCGTAAAAGAGCCAGGCATTGCTTCTGTTGGGGACACCATTTCTTTTGATAATGACACTCATCCCGCTCTTTCCGGATATATGAGTCCCAGACCCGTTGTGTGGGCTTCAATTTTTCCTGAAAGTCAGGATGACTTTGCGCAACTTCACAGGGCTCTTTTGAGATTAAAACTTTCCGATTCATCTCTCACATTTGAAGAGGAGTCGTCGGGTACGCTTGGTAGGGGGTTTCGGTGCGGTTTTTTGGGTATGCTTCATATGGAGATTATTACCGAAAGGCTGAAGCGCGAATTTAATATTAATTTGATTATTACTT